>JASFOJ010000113.1:0-15564 GCA_050116575.1 Gammaproteobacteria bacterium
ACGTTTACAGCCGCCCAAAACCTGACTGCGGTGTTGGCCGCCCGCAACCAACACCAACAGGCACGCCGGGTCTGGCAATCGGTGGCAAAACGGGCCAATCGCGAGGGAAACAGCTACCTGTTTCAACTTGCCGTGTCACGGGTTAACCCGGACATGCCGACCAATATAAATTCACGGCGGCAAGCTATCGTCCCCGCCCTGTTAGGGCAATCCTATGCAATAAACAGCGCCTCCCGGACAGTGAGCGAGTTATGGCTCGATGGCGAAAAGTTGTATGTGGTGCGCCCGGGCCAGGGCCGTTCTCTGGTCGTCAATGAGCAAAACCGGGTGATCAGTGCGTCAAATGTGTCACTAACCCGACAAGCGTCGCAAAAACTGACTATCGGCGAAAATGCCGACCGGCCATTAAAACAGTTCGGCGTCCCGGCACGCCGTGTGCAATTACACAGCGGTGAATATCTGGCCTATGATAATTTGTCGCTGGCGGTGCATATTATTGATAACCGGGTCGCCGGCTGGTTTTTGTATCAGCCAGCGGATCACTAGAACTAAGGGTAAGCCACCCATCATGGCCAGAGCGTTATGACTTAACAAACCATTAACCGGTGTATGCAGAATTCGGCGTCCACACAGAACAATAACCAACAACACGTCGCGTTGGCCAAAGACGCCGCCAACGGGGACGCTCACGCCCGCAAGAAAGTGAACGAGCTGGCCCACCCTATCATTACTTACCAGACCGAGCGCTTCTGCAAACGGTTTTGCGCCGAAAACAAATACCTGTACCGTTGCACGCTGCCCTCACCCTGGGGCGGTGCGCCGAAAGACGCCCTGTTGTGCGAATGGGGCAATGCCAGTTACGGCTGGATGCTGAACGATTTAACCAACGAACACCGACTGGGACAATTTGAAGGCAAGTATGGCGCGCGTTTGCAAGACTACCTGTACCGCATTGCCAATTCGTTGCCGTTTTATGAACGCTGGAAAGACTGGCGCTTCGGCCGGCGCGTCCATGTACCGGAGTATGTGAAAGAACTCGACCCCGACGCGGCAAAAGTGTTTTATGCCCTGCGCCAGGGCGACAGCCCGGCTCTCATTGCGCAGGCTCATAACCTGTCGCCGGAACACACAGACCGGGTGGCACAAAAAATTATTATTACCCTCACCCGGCGCAACCGGCTGCACCTGTTGAACCCCGACAGGGAACAATCTTTATCACAATCGGCCGCTAAATATGCTGACAGCGATGAAGGGCCTGCGGTGGACCAGGACATCGCTAGCCACGACCCGGACCCGGTCCAGGTTGAGCGCTGCGAACAACTGCATAGCGCATGGCAACAATTAACGGCCGTGGAACAATTCGTTCTCGAAGCGATGGATATTGATGACCAGGACGCCAATGACGTACTGGCGGCGCTTGAAAAACTCAATATCAGCATCAAGGACAACGTGGCGGCGCAGGACACTGATCGCCAGCAGCTCTATTATTTCAGGCGCAAGACACTGGCCAAACTGGCCAAATTAACGGGAATCGAATGAGCGTAACGATCCAATGAGTGAACTAATGACAGCCGCATCCGGCGTATTTTTTTCAAATCGCAGTGCTCACTGTGTCTCATCTATACACAGGTTATCTTGACGGGAAGACACAATGCAAAACCAACACCCCAGCACAGAACGACTTGCCAATTACCTGGATGCACCGGAATCCACCTCCTATGGCGACGTACGCCGCCATCTCATGGGCTGCCACCATTGCCGGGTTCGCGTCGACCAGTTAACGCAACTGGAACTGGATATCAAACATTATGCACCGCGTTTTTCTCAACCAGAAACGAAAACTGATAATACGGGACAGACGCTTGAACGCTACCTCGACGGTGAAATGGATAACGAACCGGGCCACCACCAACAGCACATTGAGAAGCAAATAATGTCCGATCCCGCCGCTCTCAAAGCGGCGCTGCACTATACCTTGCACAGTTCCACCATGCGCCGTGACCTCGAACCCGCCAGCGGCGACCTATCCGAGCGGCAACCAACACATAGCACTACGAAACCCAATATTGCAAACCGGCTGTTACATTGTATTAAGCGCCAGGGCCAACAACCCATACCCCTTTGGGCAATGGCGGCGGCAACGCTGGTACTGGCCATTGCCGTGGGTTGGCTGACGAAGCTGAACGACAATCCGGATAATGCGGCGCTGCAAATTGCCACTTTTCAGGATGACCCCACTATTACTTTTCAACGGGGCGGACCACCGGCCGGCTCCATCGGCTTTTTCCATGATGCACAGACGCGACGCAAAGCCTTTCAAGGAATGACAATTACCGTCACCGGCCGCAGTAATCTGACGTTTAGTTGGCCGGCCATTACCGGGGCCAGGCACTACGAGCTGCAGGTATACACGATTAAAGATAATAATAAGCGGGTGCTGGCAGAATCGACGTCAGCGCAGCCTTCGGTAACCATCGAAGATATCGGCCTGCAGGAGCACCAACACTATCACTGGCAATTGTCAGGAAAAACCGGCAGCGACTTGGCATTTACAACACAAGGTGACTTTTTGTATATGCCACATCAGTGACATCAATGAATCAACGGGCATTATCATGAAATTAATACTGCGAGCAATTCAATTGCGTTTAACTTCAATAGCTTTCATCGCGATAGCACTGTTGGTTTTGATCCTGCGTGCGACCGAGGCGGTCGCCGGTATTGGCATCGAGTTACTGGAAAAACAACCCGCCAAACCTGCAAACAGCTCCGTATACCGGGCGCTGGTGATTGGTAACAATCAATATCGCGACCCGGCGCATCGCTGGCAGCCATTAACAACTGCCGTTTCCGGTGCTAACGCCATCGCCGACCTGGTAAAAACGCAATATCACTTCCAGGATGTCACCGTGTTGACCAACGCCACTCGCAGCGACATCCTGCACGCCCTCAGTGATCTCACCCGGCGCGTCAATGACAACGACAGCGTGCTGCTGTATTACGCCGGCCATGGTTATCTCGACCAGGAAACCAACAAAGGATACTGGGTGCCGGTGGACGCGGTGGGCGACGACGATACCACCTTTTTACGCAATTCCACCATCCGCGATGAATTGAACACCATCGCCCGGCGTGCCCGCCATACCCTGCTGATCTCCGATTCCTGTTTCAGCGGCTCTCTGCTACGTGGCGTTACCCGCGGCCCGGTCCCCGATACCAACCGTGAAAGTTACTATCAGCAAGTTGCACAGAAAAAAAGCGTGCAAATTATCACCGCTGGCGGCGTGGAGTTCGTCGATGACAATTACGCCGACTCCGGACAATCACCCTTTACCTATTTCTTGTTAAACGAGCTGGGCCAAAACAACAAACCCGTAATTACCGCCAGCGAATTGTCCAGCAATGTGGAAGAAGCCGTTGCCAACAATTCATCACAGGTGCCTGAAAGCGGCGTGTTACAGGGCGCCGGCGACGAGCTTGGTGAATTTATCTTTTTGAAAATGGACATTAGCGTGGATGTTAAAGGCATCCCCAAAGACAAGGTCAAAGTCCAGGTCCATGTAACCCCATCCGGCGAAACAGCCACGCAGGATATTTCGCCAGCCGGCAAAGCTAATAGTAAACCCGCAAGTCCACCGGACTCATCCAGTGTACCTTTGCCAACGCTATAAATCAGCAAAAGCGCAACATATCAGTCAAAATAACAGCGAGTTATCATTATGAAAAAGCAGTTACTCATAGCCATATTTGCTTTAGCCAACCTTACCACAAGCGTTGCGGCGCTGGCGGCGGAGGCCCCGGTCAACGTCAGCCTGGGTGTCTCGCTGCAACCGGCGCGCTGGCAAGGGGAAAACAAAAACGGCGGCAGTGACTTTGACACAAATTCCAGCCAACTGCAGCTTAATTTGCGCATCCGCAAAGATAAACTCTACGGCGGACTCAGTTTTCAGGGTGCCAAGTTCGATTTTGAAGACGGCGCGCCCGACAAAGTCAGTGACACGGCCCTGATTACAGATAACAACACCACCATTAAACGGGGCGAATTCGACATGGTATTCGGCTACTATTTCTGGCCCAGAATATCTTTGTTCGTGGATTTAAAAAGTATTACCAATGACTGGCAGGATGCTAACTATTCCACCCGCTATGGCGGTTTGGGGTTCGGCGTCAGCGGCTACACGCCGGTTAACAAGGACTGGTTGTTCTTCGGTTCCCTGGGTGTCGTTAATTTAAATATTAAAACCGGCGGTACCGACATCGGCGACGGCCGCGGCAGCGCCCTGGCACTGGGCTTTTTATACCGGATAACACCAAAAAACAACTTCACGATCAGCATCAAATCCCAACACAACGAATACACCTTCGACCAGGGCGCCGAACAGGTTCACGACATCGGCGGACTGGTGTTTGGTTTTAGTCACACTATATAAAGCCAAACACCCAATGCTTACCGCAAGGTGATACTACTTTAATTAGCCACGGATAATCCAATGCTAGCCGGCAAATTCCAGGGTGTCTTTAATAACATTAACGCCCACCCGTGCGCACTCATCATCCATATCACCGGGCTTTTTGATAGCGGGCGCCCCGGACACACCGATGGCACCATACATGTAACCACCGACGCGCACCGGCAAACCGCCGCCCACCAGGGATATGCGTGGTAATGTTTTCAGAAACTCCACCCTTTTACCCAGCTCCATGGTTGAGCCTTGCAGCGTGGCGGCGGTATATGCCTTGTTCTGGGCAACTTGAATCGTATGGGCCCCCGATAACGGATTACGCAAAAAAGCCAGCAGGTTGCCGAAGCGGTCCACCACGGCAACAGTGACCTGATAACCCTTGCTTCGGCAATAGGCCTCGGCGGCCACCGCCAGCTTGTTGGCAGATGTTGCCGTGAGCAACCGCGATGTTACATACGCATTGTCTTCTGCATGTGCCGTTAAACTAACCAGAAAACCAATAACCAAGATTAAACCACGCATGATATTCTCCTTGTTTACAATATCAACCTGTTCAACTCACATCATTACGGCCTTAGAGGTTTCAGTATCACGTTTTAACGCAAAGACGCGGGGACGCAAATTTACGCAACGATATTCTATTTTCCGATTCTGACTATTTTACTTAGTTTCTAATCTTTGCGTCTTCGCGCCTTTGCGTTGACATTAGCTATGAGTGAACATGTTCCACACATAGTTGGGGTACAATGTATTTTAAGGGTGTTGATTTTACAGCCGCCCTCCAATATAGGCCTGAAGGTCCGGATCAGCGTATTGGGGATTATTGATAACTTTTTCCAGCATATAACGCGCGTGGCGGTTATTTCTAACGGATAACAATGCTTCCGCGGCATAGATGCGGGTATCCTGATCCACGGCCGGGTCACGCATATAGTCTTCCAGTTTCTGTAACACTTTAATCGTGGGATTGGCCTTTACCCGCTCGTCCAGCAAACCCGATAGATAGCCGGGGGTGTATTCCATGGTCATATGCAGCTTTAACAGACCTTCAGCCGCTTCGAGCTCGGGTAATTTTGCAATGGTATTGGCATATTTACGAACATCGTAGTTTTGACCGTTGCGCTCGGCATCCACGGCAAGCCGTACCAGTGTGTCCTGATGATGACTGACGGTTTCCCACAACCGTTGCTGCTCCTCGCCATTCGCTGCTTCATAGTAGTCCGCCATAATCTCTCCCACATCGGCTGAGCCGGGAATACGACGTACAACCCGGCTGAAGACCCGGGAGACGTGATCGGAGAAATCCCGGGTTGTCGCCGACCGCCCGGTAATCGTATCCAGTATTGGTAACAAACCGTCGTGATTGTCGAGTTTGGAGATCACCCATGTCATTTGCCGGGCGAAGTTGTCATAGCCATTTTGTTTTGCCTGGTAAATGATATCAAATACCTTGGTGACAAACGCCGGGCGCCCGTTGTTAACGAGTTTTTCGGACAAAATAATAGACATGCTGCTATCGCCCGCCGGATCAATCAAGGTATCGAATACCGGCAACACCACATCCGTGTCCAGTGCGGCCATTTTAATCGCGGTCTCCAGTAACATACCTCGTTCCAGGCTCTTGTTGACAATGATATCCACCAAGCGCCGCAAGCAGGGATCGCAGTCCTTAATGGAAGCCCACAAACCGTCAAGGGCGGCTTTGTCCCCGGCGCGCCATGCCGCTATATAGTCATCAATGACCGTTTCAGGGTTTAAGGCCCTTGCAGGTGTTGTTACGGGTTTTAGTTTGGATGCCGGAACGCCCTGATTGCTGGCTTGAGCCGCGATTTGGAACGTGGGTAAATTGTCATCTTGGTTAAGAGAACGGCTGGGCACCGGCTCAGTAGCCGTTGATTGATCAGCAATAGCCGCTTGCTTCGCGTTGCTGTTATCCGTATCGGAATCCACCGGTGGTTGCGAGGAGCCACCAAAAAACAACCATAAACCAAAACCAATGGTAATGCCTGCTACAATATGGGTCAGGTAGGGACGCTTCACGGTAACAACTCGCCTTATGTGACGGTAACCTCGTAGCAACCGATATTAACTGCGATTGGTCTGCCGGAGTTGTAAACAGCCGGCTGAAAGTTTCAACCGATTATTGAAGAGTCTAACATACGTCGGCGCGAATATTGACGCCGACGAGACGGGTATTAACGGGGTATCGAATTATTCTGTTACCGTGACTATACCCGCCAGCACGATATAAAAATGTTTCCCATTACGCGGTATACTTGTCGCAAAATGAGATTGGCATCAATAATTAAGTACAAACTGTCATATTGGGCGCTTACCCATGTTTGTCGATAATATTGTCGCGGGCAAGACGGTGGAACAATAGTGAGCAAATTTTTCTTTTACGACACAGAAAACTGCACAAAAATTGTGTTTTCCACAACCACGTGGCTGGCGGTCGGCATTGTTGTCCTGGCGCTGATCAAGGCGCCCGCGGCAGCCGCAGAGGACAGCAATCACCGTATCAATATCGAAATCACCACACATCTTGGCGACAAACAGACCTTCGAAGCCGGGGACCAAATATCTTTTCTGGTGACCCTCGACCGTGACGCGTATCTGCTGATGATATACGAGGACGCCAGGCACAACCTGGTTCAGGTCATTCCCAACCGCCACCACAATAATAATTTTTACAAGAACGGTTTGTTTATTGCCGTACCCGATCGCGATGATCCCTTCCGGTTCGTGGTTAATCCGCCCTTCGGCCAGGAAACATTGTGGGTATTTGCGTCCAGTAAACCATTACCCACATTAGCGGGTACCACGTTGGCCAACGGCCTGAAAAAACTGACTCAGCCGCTGGCAACCATCAAAACCAGGCTGCGCACCGACACTTCACCTTCGTCCTTTGGGGAAGCCAAAACGACGATTTTTACCAAACCCGGTTCCTGACTATTAAAAGCCTGCGTTCACGTTGCCACGCCATCCGGCATAAAAAACCACTAGCGCTACGCGCGACACCGGACCCGATAACACCCAGGTCCCGCAAAAAAGGTCTAGGCCCAATAAATTGAGGCCAGGAAACGGTTAGCGCACGGGGGTATTTTATTGGCGCGGGATCGGCGAGGGATGCGACGTATCTATCCGGGGTTTTACCCGTAATTTCTGTGCGTTTTCTTTAATAAACGTCGCGAAAATTCCACCGCTAATCACATCACGCTGCAGACATACCGGCTGACTCACGGTACCATTGCCGGCCGTCATTTTCCGAGTTTCCGATTAGCGACTGCGCGTGAAACCCTATCGGTTAGCGCAAAAACGTCCTCGAAGGATCAGTACATCATCGCAACGCCCACTATAATGTAAGCGATATTGGTAATCGGCCAGCACTGGAATTTAGCACCACAGGGGTCGAAAACGCCGGCCTTGCGCCGATACAAAGATTCTATCTCGACCTGAATATAGCTGATTGGCAATATTAATATATACTGATATATAATACGACTCCGTAACTGGCAGGATTAATAAATGGCTGTAAATACAACGAGTAAGAGTACCAACAACCCCGCATCCGACGACAGCATCGAAGTCAAAAACACTACCTGTTATATGTGTGCGTGCCGCTGCGGCATCCGTGTCACGCTGCGCAACGGAGAAGTGCGCTATATCGAAGGTAATCCGGACCATCCCTTGAACAAGGGCGTGCTGTGCGCCAAGGGCTCCTCGGGCATCATGAAACAGTATTCGCCCGCCCGCCTCACCCAACCCCTGCGCCGCAAGCCCGGCGCCAACCGCGGTGATAACGAATTCGAAGCCATCAGCTGGGATGAAGCCTTCGACATCATGGAGGAACGGCTGCGCCATTTGCGCGCCACCGATCCCAAAAAATTTGCCCTGTTCACCGGCCGCGACCAGATGCAGGCGCTAACCGGCCTGTTCGCCAAACAATATGGTACTCCCAACTATGCCGCCCACGGCGGATTTTGTTCCGTGAACATGGCGGCCGGTATGATCTATACCATCGGCGGTTCGTTCTGGGAATTCGGCGGCCCCGACCTGGACCGTTCGCGGCTGTTTGTCATGTTCGGCACCGCCGAAGACCATCATTCGAATCCGATGAAGATGGCGATTTCCAAGTTTAAGCGCGACGGCGGGCGTTTTATAACGATTAATCCCGTGCGCACCGGTTATTCGGCCATTGCCGACGAATGGGTGCCTATCAAACCCGGCACCGACGGCGCACTGATCCTGGCACTGATTCACGAAATTATTAAACAGGGGTTATACGACCGGGAATTCCTGATTCAATACAGTAATGCCGCCCAGTTGGTAAACCTCGATAAAGACCACGATGAATACGGCTTGCTGGTGCGCTCCGACGAAGAAGATATCGAACACCGGGCCCAACCTCAGGACCAGATGTGGTGGGACCGCATCACGGAAACACCGGTGATTACCCATACCCCCGAAGCCGATCCTTATTTATTGGGTGAATTCAAGCTGAAAGACGGCACGCTGGTAAAACCGTCGTTTCAACTGCTGGTGGACCGCGTCAAGGATTACACCCCGGAATGGGCCGAAAATATTACCGGTATTCCCGCCGATACGATAAAACGCCTGGCTCACGAAATGGGTATCACGGCGCGCGATGAAAAAATTGAATTACCCATCGCCTGGACCGACGCCTGGGGCAACGATCACGAAGCGGTGGTGGGCAACCCGGTGTCCTTTCACGCCATGCGTGGACTGGCTGCCCATTCCAACGGGTTTCAATCCATTCGCGCGCTGTCCATTTTAATGAGTATTCTGGGCACCATCGACCGGCCCGGGGGCTTCCGCCATAAAGCGCCGTTCCCGCGGCCGATACCGCCGTGTCCCAAGACACCCAACGGCCCCCACGGTATTAAACCCAACACAGCGTTGGGCGGCATGCCCCTGGGCTGGCCCGCAGACCCCAACGATTTGTTTGTGGATGACAAAGGCGAGCCCATCCGCATCGATAAAGCTTTTTCCTGGGAATATCCGCTATCGGTGCACGGCCTGATGCACAACGTCATCACCAATGCCTGGCGCGGCGACCCCTACCCCATCGACACATTGTTATTGTTCATGGCCAACATGGCCTGGAACTCCAGCATGAACACGGCGGAAGTGCGCAAGATGCTCAACGACAAGGACGAGAACGGCGAATACAAGATTCCCTTTCTCATCGTGTGCGATGCCTTCCAGTCAGAGACCGTTGCGTACGCAGACCTGGTGCTACCGGATACCACGTACCTGGAACGCCACGACGTCATGTCCATGCTGGACCGACCCATTTCCGAATTCGACGGCCCGGTGGATTCAGTGCGTATTCCGGTGTTACCACCGACGGGTGAATGCAAACCGTTCCAGGACGTGATTATTGAGCTGGGTGCCCGCCTGGGTCTGCCGGCGTTCGCCCATCCCGACGGTTCGCACAAGTACCGTGACTACCCCGACTTCATCGTTAACCATGAAACGGAAAAAGGTTCCGGGATCGGGTTTCTGGCCGGCTGGCGCGGCAAGGGCGGCGAGAAATTCATGCGCGGCGAACCCAACCCCAAACAATGGGAGATGTATGAAAAGAACAACTGTGTCTTTCACTACGAACTGCCCAAATCCTACCAGTACATGCGCAACTGGAACCAGGGTTACCTGGACTGGGCCAAGTATCACCACCTGACGCGCCACGCCGATCCCATTAACATCCATATTTATTCGGAAGTGTTGCAACGATTCCGGCTGGCGGCCCAGGGTAAATACGCCGGCAAACAACCACCGGACCGGCTACGCGAGCGCATTGAAACCTATTTCGATCCGTTGCCGTTTTATTACGAACCCCTTGAAGGTCACCTGTCGGACAAACAAAAATATCCGCTCAACGCCATTACTCAACGGCCAATGGCCATGTACCATTCCTGGGATTCGCAAAACGCCTGGTTGCGCCAGATTCACGCGCACAACTATTTATATGTAAATCCCAGGGTTGGAAAAGCTCAGGGATTTAGCGATGGCGACTGGATCTGGGTGGAGTCCATGCACGGCAAGGTGCGTTGTATGTGCCGATTCAGTGAAGCGGTGGAACCGGGCACGGTGTGGACGTGGAACGCCATTGGTAAAGCCGCCGGCGCCTGGAACCTGACCGCCGACGCCAACGAGGCCCAGAAAGGATTTTTATTGAATCACCTCATATCCGAAGAGTTGCCACCGACAAAAGAAGGTGAGCACCTGTCCAACTCCGACCCGGTTACCGGGCAGGCCGGTTGGTACGACGTTCGGGTCAGGGTTTATAAAGCCGGCGCTGACGAGGAACAGGTCACGTCGCCCCAGTTCAAACCACTGCACACGGTTCCCGGTCAGGGACAACGCAAGAAATGGCTGGCGTACTTTGCAGGCGGCAAACGCGCCGGTCGTAGTAAGAAGAGGAGTGCTTCATGACCCAGTTAGCATTAGTCATTGATTTAAACGTCTGCGTCGGATGCCACGCCTGTGTCACCAGCTGTAAACAATGGAACACCTCCGGCTCCGCCGGCGCCCTGTCCGATGATCATCCCTATGGCGCCGACCCGACCGGAACATTTTTCAACCGTGTGCAAACCTTTGAAGTGGGTGAGTTTCCCAATACGGATACCGTGCATTTTCCCAAGAGCTGCCTGCACTGCGAAGACGCGCCCTGTGTCCCGGTATGCCCCACGGGCGCAAGTCACAAACGCGAAGAAGATGGTATCGTGCTGGTGGACTACGACAAGTGTATCGGCTGCGGCTATTGTGCCTGGGCATGCCCTTACGGCGCACGCGAACTGGATGAACACGAAAAGGTCATGAAAAAATGCACCTTGTGCGTCGATCGCATTTACGATGAAAGCATTCCGGAAGCGCAGCGCAAACCGGCGTGTGTGCTTTCCTGCCCCACCAACGCACGGTTGTTTGGCGATGTACACGACCCCAATTCCGAAGTATCCGTGGCCATTCGTGAGGAAGGGGGTTATCCGCTAATGCCCGAATGGGGTACCCAACCGGCCAATCATTATTTGCCGCGGCGCAAAACGCATAAGCATTATCATGAAGACGAGCTGGTACGGGTGGACAATCCGCTCAAGAAGGAAGGCCGCCTGACCGGCGACGAGGAAGGGCCGTTCCTGGAAGACTCCACCAGCTGGTAAACGAAAACAACAGGAGATTAGCAGGTAATGAATCCCCCGTATTCAGTCATTTTTTTAACCACATTGATCGGCGTCGGCCAGGGCCTGTTCCTGGCGCTGTTCTTCGGCCAGTGTTATACGCTGCTGGAACACATCCCTATGGAAACCGGCAAATTCTATGGCGTGGGCAGCCTCATCGCACTGGTGTTTTTGATCGGCGGTCTGATCGCGTCGGTTTTTCACCTGGGCCGGCCGGAACGGGCCTGGCGCGCCGCCACCCAGTGGCGCACTTCGTGGTTGTCCCGTGAAGTGATCGTGCTGCCCGCTTTTATGTTCATGGTATTTGTATACGGTGTATTGCATTATTTTGACATTAATCCATCCATGTTCGGTACGGCGGCCATTCCTGAAGCTGGTTTAACCATGGTCGTAGGCATTGTAGGCGCCCTGGTATGCCTGGCACTGTTTATCAGCACCGGCATGATATACGCCTGCCTGAAGTTTTTGCAGGAATGGCACACGCCGCTCACCCCGTTGAACTACACCCTGTTCGGCATGGCTTCGGGATTCACACTGGCGGCTTTATACGCCCAGCAGCAACAATCCCCCTTGTTGGGATTTATGACCATGTGGGCCATCATTTTGACGTTAACGGTATTTCTAACCCGCTCCGCCTCGCTAATACGTAACTACCGTCTCAAATATAAGTCCACGTTACGCACGGCCATCGGCGTGCGCCATACTCACATCCAGCAAAAGGCGCAGGGTTCCATGGGGGGGTCATTTAATACCCGGGAATTTTTTCACGGCAAAAAAGCATCATTTATCAAATCCATCAAGTGGATCTTCATGATACTGGTGTTCCCCGTCCCCGTAGCGCTGCTGGCAGCCGGCCTGATGAACCAACAGGCTACCCTGCTGTTCGCTTTGGCGTTTGTGGCGCAATACATTGGCCTGATCGCTGAGCGCTGGTTTTTCTTTGCCCAGGCACGGCATCCGCAGAACCTGTATTACCAGACGATTTGACAGGGGTTGAGATCAGACATTTTACTTCTCAACGCAAAGGCGCTAAGACGCAGAGTTTTTCTAAATAATTTTCGCACCGTGCTTATTGCAATCTTGACAAACAAACGTTGCGCCCATCCTGTTTAACAATATGTTGGCATAATTACTACCAGCGGGGCACAACTTAATCTCCGTCTTATGGGCAGGATTCAAAATTTTTAATTCATCTTGTTTTTAAATTTTGCGCCTTCGCGCCTTTGCGTTGAAAATCAAATCCATCTCGATGCATGACAGTTAAAACTACTCCTCTGACTGCAGCTCGATCAAAGTCGCTTTTAATTTTTGTTCGTTCGCCTTCCGGATGGCTTTGGCCAGTTCCCCATGAAGCAATGCACGTTCTGTGGCGCTAATTCGGATCGGCCAGTTCATGGCGCCACGCACCTGGCCTTTCCAGTCACTGTCCCTTAGTTCCAAACGCAAGCTTCCGTCCAGCGTATAGACACCGTCATTCCACTTAATGTGCTTTTGTTGAAACGAAGCTTTTAGTATGTAGTCGGGTTTGGCGCCATCGTCAACAATAAATCCGGCGTTTTTCACGCCGCCCAGAAATGCCTGCTTCATTTCCGGATCGTTGTTTTGCAGCACCGGCATCAGTTTCACTTGCGACAACCATTCATAAACCCGGTTGGTTATTTTGCCGGGTGGCCATCGCAGCGATTCCAATGCCTCCGCCGGCTGCACTATTTTTAGCAAAGTCTGCAATTGTTCAATTTGGTTGACTTTGTTAACGGCAACATCGGCATAGGCGACCCGCTGCAATGCATCCGCCTGTTGCGCGGCTTTTTTCATGGTCCGATCAATAACGTTATCCAAACGATAAATATCGTCCCGGATATCGCTTCCCACCCTGACTCGATCAATAACGGCCAAAACATGATACGCGTTGCTTACCGGGTCCTGCCAGATATCGGCAAGTTGCCGGTTTGACAGAATACGTTCGTCATTGGGAATTGGCTTGGGTGAAAAAGAGGACTTCGCCGTGTTATCAGCGGAATGGTTGTCAAAAAAAGCCTTCACCTGCGAACGAAACCGCTGCGCCACGTCGTCCATGGCCTGCCGCTTTGCCCTTGCCAACTGCGCGCTGACACCATGCCCGGTAAAAAACAATGGTTCCGGGTATTGACGGCTGTTACCCGACACCCAGCCAGGTTTGTCCAGTAAGGACTGCATTTGCGGATCAATACGCTGCGTCGCACAACCCCACAGCAACGCAACACAACTCAATAGTGCCAGCAAAGGCTGGAACAGCCTGATCATATGGATTCCTTTCTCATAATGATTTTCAACTGGGCCGAATAATTGGCACACCGCCCGGTCGCGTATTTTTGTTTGGCGGATACTTTAATTGATTCGGGCGGCAAGATCCATGGACACGGCTACATAGCGCCCCGCCGGCGGGAAAATTGGATTGAGTCTAAATCAAACGATTGCCCATGGCCGAAATGTCGCCAACAGCAACGTAGTTGTCAATGAACCTAATAAGAAGATGCGACAACCAGGAAACCGCTAATGCTCGGTGGCTATACGGTCAAAAACCTGCTCGCCGTGCTGATTCAGATAGCGCTTAAATCCCGAATTAACCCGCGACGAATCGGCAAGCTGGCGATGCACCCGCGGGTAAGGAATTTGTGCAATGGCGAAAATCTTGTTGCTGCTCTGATCCACCCAGTGATCCAATACTTCGGCACGGGATAATGCGAGTGAGGTCATATCATTAATGTAACGCGGTGCTTCATTGGGCATGAACCCCGCGCTTTGCGCTTCGCCGCTGGCGATATAGTCCCGCGCCACCACCTCGATGAAACGGTTAAGCATACGCGCCAGCTCATCGCGCGCCCGCGCGTTCGCGGTATTGGCCTGCCTGGAAAAATCCCCCTGAATCTGTACCACACCAACCCCCAGAAAAATGCGTCCGCGCTTAGTTTTTGACGTCTGAGTACCGTGAACCACCCATTGTGGCCTGCCTTTGTCATCCACGCTTTGGTCATAGTGGCGGGGCGCAGAGCTGCAACCGGCGAGAACGGTAATCAGTAGACCAAGTACTGCAAAGACAAGAAATTGGCGGTGGGCCGCATTGCGTGACATGAGCTATCCTTTGATATCGTTACACACTGACTTTTGTGATATCTGGTTAGATGGTATCTGGTTATGGAGTATGTGGCTATGCGCTTACACGTGCTGCGATTGCCTGTTGCCTGCCGCCTGTTGTCGGCGAATTGATGGTCAATTTAATATATCTGCTAATATCGCTGGTAACGACGGCCAATACATATAACGATAAAAACACAGAATTATTTTTAGTAACACGCTAAGGGGCACCATTATGCCAATACTAAATCCATATGACAATCGCTGCGATTGATGTGGTTAGCCAACTTTGCATGTGCAGCTTATTGCGCCGCCCTGTAACGCCATACTGTTGCGCTTTCCCAGATTGCCCGAATTTAAGAGTTGATCGGATATGGCACAACATTCTCCTGCTCATTGGGATCATTGCGCACCACGATACCCATTGCCGTTTCCGTCTCACTAAGGTTAAGCGGCTGGTGGGGCAGTCCCGGGGGAATAAAAATAAAATCTCCCGCCTCATTGATGACTGATTTGTTTAAATCCTCACCGTACCGTGTCTCCACGCGCCCCTGTAATACGTAGATGCCCGTTTCGAAATCCTGGTGGTAATGGGGTTCAGCCCTGGCACCTGGCGGTATGACCACCAGGTTCATCGACAGATGTTTGGCACCGGTGGTGGCATTGGATATACCGAGAAAATACGGCAGTTGCTGCCGGGTCAGAATCTCGCGGGGACTTCGCACGGTCACGATTTCGCTGCCGTAGTCCGACGCTTTGGGAGTCGAGGGCTCATGGCCACTGGT
>JASFOJ010000114.1:0-15522 GCA_050116575.1 Gammaproteobacteria bacterium
TGGAGAAAGATTATAAACATCTCAAAGTCACCGTCCACGACAAGGCAGCGATGGAAAAAATGGGCATGGGTGCATTGTTGGCGGTTGCCAAGGGCAGCCGGGAAGCGCCGAAGCTCGTTGTTATTGAATATTTGAACGGCAAGAAAAAGCAAAAACCGTTTTGCCTGGTGGGTAAAGGCGTCACGTTCGATTCGGGCGGCATTTCCATCAAGCCATCACAAGCCATGGACGAAATGAAATATGACATGTGCGGCGCCGCCAGTGTCATCGGCGCTCTCACCGCCTGCGCGGAACTGGAATTGCCTATAAATGTGGTTGGCATTATCCCATCGGTTGAAAACAAACCCGACGGGAACGCTACCAATCCCGGTGATATTGTCACCACAATGTCCGGCCAGACCGTGGAAATACTCAATACCGACGCCGAGGGCCGTTTGATCCTGTGTGACGCACTGACATTCTGCGAACAACAATACGGTCCCGACCAGGTCATCGATATCGCAACACTAACCGGCGCCTGTATTGTCGCTCTGGGACACCACGCCACCGGGGTCATGGGTAACCACAATCCGCTGATCCACGATATACTGAACGCGGGAAAATCCAGCGCTGATCGAGCGTGGGGATTGCCATTGTGGGATGAATACCAGGAACAGTTGAAAAGTAATTTCGCGGATATTCCCAACATCGCCGGCCGCGATGCCGGCACGATTACCGCGGCGTGCTTTTTGTCCCGCTTTGCCAAAAAATCTCAATGGGCGCATATGGACATCGCCGGGACTGCCTGGAGGAGCGGCGAGCAAAAAGGTGCCACCGGCCGCCCGGTACCCTTGTTAACACAGTTTCTAATCGACCGTGTTGCGGAACTGAAAAAACAGAAATAGGAAATACCCGTGACAAAAATTGATTTTTATCTGCTAACGGCCGGCGGCCAAAACGCCCGCGATGCCATGGCCTGCAAATTAATTGACAAAGTCTACCGGCTGCAACGCAACGTCTACATTCACACTGAGTCGCAAGAAGAAGCCCGACGCCTCGATGACGTCCTGTGGACTTTCCGCCCCGCTAGTTTCATTCCCCATGGCATCTACACGCCCGGCAAGGAACAACAGGAACCTGTCATTATTGGCTATCAGGGCCAAACCCCGGAGGGACATGATGTGCTGCTAAACCTGGGTACCGAGGTCCCCCTGTTTTTCAGTCAATTTGAGCGGGTAGCGGAAATTGTCGAAGCCGACGAGCCGGCCCGTTCCGTGGCGCGCGACCGGTTTCGCTTTTATAAGGATCGCGGCTACCCGCTCGATACCCACGAGCTAAATTAAACCATCGCCTCGCCTTTCGCATGCTATAGAGCCGCTGCCGTGTAGGAAGTGCGGTCATTCAAGACCGTTGGTGGTACGGATATCACCGTTGAGCGTTAAGGAATATATTTACCCCGAGTCTCAAACGAGACTCCACGCTACGCTGCTCGACTAGACTCATGTTAACGGCTAGATTCGGTGATACACACCAGTTACTGTTTGTTGGCTGACAAGGTATAATAGGCCATAGTGCGCGGACAGTCTGACTGTCCGTTTCCTTTCTAAGGGCAATCCCGGCACAGCAATAAACAATCAATTTACCAAGACCGTAGATACTCACAAATGGAAAAAACCTACGACCCCCAACAGATCGAGCAACGCTGGTACGAGACCTGGGAAAAAAACAATTATTTCGCCCCTTCCGGCGAGGGTGAACCCTATTGCATCATGATACCGCCGCCCAATGTCACCGGAAGCTTGCATATGGGTCACGCCTTCCAGGACACGATCATGGATGCCCTTATCCGTTATCATCGCATGAAAGGCTGCAACACCCTGTGGCAGGCCGGTACGGACCACGCCGGCATTGCTACCCAAATGGTGGTGGAACGCCAACTCAGACAGGAAAATCTCACCCGCCATGACCTGGGCCGTGAAGCCTTCATCAAGAAGGTCTGGGAATGGAAAAACCACTCCGGCGGCACCATCACCCGCCAGTTGCGACGCATGGGCACCTCGCTGGACTGGTCTCGTGAGCGCTTTACCATGGACGATGGCCTGTCGGCGGCGGTGCGGGAAGTGTTCGTACGGTTATACGACGAAGGACTCATCTATCGTGGCAAACGCCTGGTTAACTGGGATCCGGTATTACACACCGCGGTTTCCGACCTGGAAGTCATCTCAGAACAGGAAAAAGGCCATCTGTGGCATATGCGCTACCCGTTGGCGGACGGTGCCGGCCACCTGGTCGTTGCCACTACGCGCCCGGAAACGATGCTGGGGGACACTGCTGTTGCCGTTCATCCGGAAGATGAACGCTACCAGCAATTGATTGGAAAATCCGTGAAACTGCCACTCACAGACCGGGAGATTCCTGTCATCGCCGATGACTATGTCGACCGGGAATTTGGCACGGGCTGCGTGAAAATCACGCCGGCCCATGATTTCAACGATTATGAGATCGGTAAGCGCCACGATCTGCCACAAATCAATATTTTTACGGTCGATGCCTGTATCAATGATAATGCCCCCGCCGCCTATCGGGGACTGGACCGCTACGAGGCCAGGGAGCGTATCGTCAGGGATCTGCAGCAGCAAGGTCTGATGGAAGCCATCGAAGACCACCAACTAATGGTCCCCCGGGGCGACCGCACCAACGCTGTCATTGAACCGTTTTTAACGGATCAATGGTTCGTGAAAATCGAGCCCCTGGCCAAACCTGCTATCGCCGCGGTGGAAAGCGGTGATATCCGCTTTGTGCCGGACAACTGGAAAAACACTTATTATGACTGGATGCGGAACATTCAAGACTGGTGTATCAGCCGCCAGATCTGGTGGGGGCACCGCATTCCCGCCTGGTATGACGAAAGTGGTAATATTTATGTCGCTCACAGCGAACACAAAGCCCGTGACAAGTACAATCTGCCGGAAACGCTCTCTCTGCGGCAGGAAGAGGACGTGCTGGATACCTGGTTTTCCTCGGCCCTGTGGCCCTTCTCCACGCTGGGGTGGCCGGAGCAAACGCAGGCACTAAACACCTTTTATCCCACCAACGTGCTGGTCACCGGTTTTGACATTATTTTCTTCTGGGTGGCGCGCATGATCATGATGGGCCTTAAGTTCACCGGCCAGGTGCCTTTTCATGAAGTTTATATTCATGGTCTGGTGCGTGATGCCCATGGCCAGAAAATGTCGAAATCCAAGGGTAATGTGCTGGACCCAATCGATCTTATCGACGGTATTGCGCTTGAGGACCTGGTGGCAAAGCGCACCACCGGCCTCATGCAGCCGCAAATGGCCCCCAAGATCGAAAAACTGACTCGCAAGGATTTTCCCGAGGGTATTGCCGCCTTTGGCACCGATGCGTTGCGCTTCACATTCGCCGCCATGGCCTCCACGGGTCGGGACATTAATTTCGACCTGTACCGGGTGGAAGGCTACCGCAACTTTTGCAACAAAATCTGGAACGCCGCCCGTTACGTGCTGATGAATACCGAAGGTAAGGATTGCGGAACCGATAACAACGATGTATCCCTGACCCCCGCGGACCGCTGGATTATCGCCCGGCTGCAACAAACCGCTGATCAGCTGCGCCACGCTTTCGCCCACTATCGCCTGGATCTGGCCGCACAGGCGATTTACGATTTCACCTGGAACGAATACTGCGACTGGTACCTCGAACTGTCCAAACCAGTGCTCAATGACGCTGGCAGCAGCGAAGCGCTGCAGCGCGGCACCCGCCGCACCCTGATACAGGTAATGGACGCTATTTTGCGGCTGGCTCACCCCATCATGCCGTTTATTTCTGAAGAAATCTGGCAGAGGATTGCACCGTTGGCCGGCAATACTGCCGACACGATCATGACCCAACCCTACCCCGAGTCTGATCCCGCCCTGCTCGACGCCGAAGCAATCGATGAAATAGAATGGGTCAAACAGTTTATCCTGGGAATCCGTAAAATTCGGGGTGAAATGAACCTGCCACCGGGCAAACCGTTACCCATCCTGCTGCAAAACGGGAACGATAACGACCAGCAACTGTTGCAAAAACACACCCTGCTGTTATCCACCCTCGGCAAAACCGAATCCATCAATTGGCTGGAGTCCGCAGAAGAAGCTCCCGAATCCGCCATCGCCCTGGTGGGCGAGCTGCGGATTTTGATCCCCATGGCCGGACTGATTGACAAGGACGCCGAAAAAGCCCGTCTTATCAAAGATATCGATAAGCTGCAAAAAGACCTGCAACGCAGCCAGAATAAGTTACAAAACCCCAATTTCGTGGACAAGGCCCCCGCTGCTGTGGTGGACAAAGAGCGCAACAAGGTCGCCGATATGCAATCAGCGCTTGATAACTTGCGGGCCCAATTGGAAAAAATCAAAAACCTGTAACGTCTTATCGCTATCGCTCAATTTCCCTGCCAATGGCAGCTTCTTTCTGTGACCTACCCGCCGGGGTAGCGGGTCCACAATAAACCGCGATATTCAATTCAGGACAATTAGCGCCGATATAGCCAGTAGCATCCGGCTGTTAACCGCCGACTTGCACTGTTTAACCAGCGAGGCAACAAGTTTGGCGTCCAGCAAAGAGGAATACGCAGTACAAACGGAAATAGCCGACGGGCAGTTACTCATCGGAGCTGACATTGAAACCAATGTCATTGAAGAATTTGTCGCGGAATACGAAGAAGCTCACGCCGAAATCGAAATGTTGGTGCTGAAACTGCAAAACCAACCCACCGACACCAACCTGCTTAACAATCTCTTCCGGCAAGTACACACCATCAAGGGCAATTCCCACTTTATCGGCATAGAGTTGATAGCCGACCTTGTTCATGCCCTGGAAAATGTGCTCGACAAAGTTCGTAAACGCGACCTTCGGTACGAACAACCCATTGGCAATGTGGTATTGGCCTGCATGGATTACATTGGCGACCTGTATAGCAACGTCCGGCTGCAACAACCCGTTGACGGTCAATTCATTCACCATCTTCAAACGCAATTGCGCAACCTTGCCTGTTGCGCCCAATTCAAAGTTCCGGCTGTGGCGCAACGTATTATTCACCTGTTTGGCGACAACAGTCTCTTAAGCGAGAATGAAATCCCGGATTGGTATGGCAGGGGAATTGACATCAATCAGACGTCGCAACAACTGGAAGACCTGAAGTTTTACGCCCAGTTGATCGAACAGGCCGAGCAGCGTTCGCCATTCTGGGAAAACCGTTCACAGCATATTCTCAATATTGCCCTGGCTATGAACAGCGATGTGGGAATAAAAGTGGATTCCGCGCAGCTGGAAGCGGCGGTTTATCTGCACGATTTTTATATGGCATTCCTGCCTTTGGACCTGTTGCATAAAGAGAACAGACTGTCCGATGTCGAGTTTCAGTCTGTGAAACTGCACCCGCAAATGGGCGCCGCACTATTGGGTGACAACCGTCATTGGCGGGACGCGGCTGCCATGATTGTTCATCACCATGAACGGGAAGACGGAACCGGTTATCCCAACAGGCTCACCGGTGACCAAATTTGTGGCGGCGCAAAGATACTCGCCATTGCCGACGCCTTTGAATCAATGACGAATCGCCGCGCCGACCGAATCAATAAAATATCCGTCACCCAGGCGGTCCGCGAAATCAATAACAATAGCGGCAGTCAGTTCTCGTCGTATTGGGTCGACGTCTTCAATAACGTCATCCGCAATATCCTTAACCAAAATTGATTTTGTTTGCCATACCAATTTAGCCCGCCACGCAACAGCCGGCATGTCATCACGTAACCCCGGGGCATTAATGGTTAAATCTGTCTCTACACAGCAAACTCTGCAGTAAACCAGCTACCTACTTGTCCCCTGGTTGATTGTCCACCTCTAAAGTCGTCACTTTGCGGTTTATATTCGCAACGAACATCACTATTATAAGCCGATGACCAGCGAGCCCATTTTATTCACCCTTTTCCTGATCTTCACCGGTGCTGCGGTGCTGGCCACGTCGGCGCTATACGCCCGCCAGTCGCTACTGGTGGTTTATATCATTGCAGGCCTGGTGTTTGGGCCGTCAGGTTTTAAACTGGTCACCGACCCTGAAGTCATTAAGGAAATTTCCCATATCGGCATAATTTTTTTGCTATTTCTGCTGGGTCTAAACCTGCCGTTCGATAAACTGACCCATCTGCTGCACAAAATTACCTTCGTTACCCTTTTCAGCTCCGCATTGTTTTTTATCGCCGGTTTCGGCGTTGCCCTGGTATTTGACTTCACCGTTGCAGAAAGCCTGATCGTAGGAGCAGCGGCGATGTTTTCCAGCACCATTGTAGGGTTAAAATTATTACCTACCACGGTACTGCACCATCGTCACCAGGGCGAAATAATTATCAGCATATTATTGCTACAGGACATTCTGGCGATTATAGTGCTAACCGTATTGCAGGCTGGTCACAGCAACGGTTTTCCCTGGAAAGACCTGGGCATGTTATTCGTTGCCCTGATGGGCATTTCCCTGGCCGCGTATTTGTTTCACCGGTTCATATTGGTTCGTGTCATTGCACGGTTCGACAGGATACAGGAATTTGTCTTCGTTGTTACCATCGGCTGGTGTCTGGGTATCGCGCAACTGGCGGCCAGCTTCAATCTGTCCTACGAAACCGGCGCATTTATCGCTGGTGTCGCCTTTGCCACCAACCCCATTGCATTATATATTGCCGAAACCCTCAAACCCTTGCGCGATTTTTTTCTAATTCTGTTTTTCTTTGCATTGGGCGCCACCTTCCATCTGGAGGTCGCCAGGTCCATTTTGCTGCCGGCGCTGGTTATGGCTATTATTTTACTGGTCATCAAGCCGGTGATTTTCAATCTGCTGTTGCAGCGCATTAGTGAAAGTGCCCGGGATTCACAGGAAATCGGTTTTCGATTGGGTCAGGCTAGTGAATTTTCTTTGTTGATCGCCGTGTTAGCGGTGGATATGCAGATCATCAGCATGAAAACCGGTTACTTAATCCAGGTATACACGCTGATTACCTTCATCGTGTCGTCCTATCTGGTGGTGTTCCGGTTTCCGACGCCCGTGGCGGTGTCCGACAAACTCCGGCGGGATTGAGATCTTATTTCAACGCAACGGCGCCACGACGCAAAGATAAAAAATTTCCTGTCCTCAGTAGTACAACCGCGACACCATTCCTGACGCCAGCCAGGATTTCAAAATACCCGCGGCGCGCAGCGATATATGCTCCGGCTCCATACCCTGCTCCCCCAACCGCTCACAAAGACCGGCGAAGTTTTCCCCGTCCTGGACCGCTTTCATTAAAACCGCCTCATCGGTTTCCATGCTCCGGTATCGGGTCATTAAATCGTGACGCCACACCACACACCAGGCTGTTGAATCCAGGCGGACCAATTCAGGCATGTCACCGTTTTCCGTTGCCGCTTTCCACAGCGGCAGGATATTCCATCGGTAGTTAAACCAACGCAGCGACGGATGCAAAGTCAACTTCAGTACCGGCCATCGCCCCGACGGCACCCCGGCCGCATCAGCCTCGTTCAAAACCGGTGCATCCGGCGCATCGAAAGCTTCGATAAACATCCACTCAAACGTTGCCATTTCCTGCAGGTAGAGATGCTGGTTATAGGGATCATGAGACGATAAATAGTGAGCCATGTGCTGACCGAAAAAGCGCAACGAAGGAGAACGTGAAGGATATGTTCCAATGTAACGTTCACAAAGACGGGTAAATTCATCATCTCCCAATAATGTATGCAACGCCTCGAAATCCCGCTCCAGCGTCTCGATTAAACGCGCATAATAGGCATTGCCATAAATGGCAAGCCGCTCATTGCTGGTCAGGCGGTGGGTACCGACAATATGACTGACAATATCGCTATCCTTTAATAATAAGTGGCGCTTAAATGCAGACTGAATGGCTTTCAGTGAAGGCGTTTTTTGTGTTTCGTCAACAGAGTTCATTTCGCTTTCAGTATTTAACTCGCAATTGATCAATTACCAGGAACATTGTGCTTTTTCAATGTCGTACTGTGTCCGCCGCCGCCAGTCATGATACGGCAATACCGCCGGCACCCAGATAGCCGGCATCCCTTAACACACGACCACCAATATCACGCGCCTGATCCAGTTCCCGCATTATTTCCTCAAAAGGCGGCATACGATCGTCCCGTTCAATCATAGTTGAAACCGGACCAATACGTTCCAACGCCTGGGCGTATAGCTCCCATACCGGATCGACAACTGGATGATCATGAGTATCGATCACATAGCCGCCGCAGTCTGTATGACCGGCGAGATGAAACTGTTGAACGCGGTCAGCGGGTACGCCTCGAATATAGTCAAGGGGATCAAAATCATGGTTTCTACTGCTGACATAGACATTATTGATATCCAGCAACATCAGACAGTCTGCCTCTGCGACAACACTGGAATAAAATTCCCATTCCTTCATGACGGAATGTGTATAGGTAACATAACTGGAGACGTTTTCCAGCAGTATCTGCCTGCCCAGATAGTCCTGCACCTTCTTGACACGATCCGCGACGTGCCGAACCGCGTCGTCATTATAAGGTAATGGCATCAGGTCATGCAGATTATCCCCCCCCTGGCCGGTCCAGCACAAATGGTCAGACACCCAATAAGGTTGCACCCGCTCGACCAATTGCTTCAGTTGCTTGAGATAGTTAAAGTCCAGTTGATCCGTGCCGCCCACGGACATGGAAACACCATGCATCACAAGGGGGTAATGTTCACCGATAGCATCGAGATAATACAGAGGCTTTCCGCCTTCCACCATATAATTCTCCGACAGTATTTCAAACCAGTCGACATTCGGTTTTTCGTTCAAAATGGTCTCATAATACTCTGTCCTTAACCCCAAGCCGTAACCCAGAAATGTACGCGCCGGCCTGTCGAGGTTTGTCGCGTTAATGTCACTTTGATCTTTCATAGTTCAGCCATAATATATTTGGTTAAGCCATAGTATTTGGATAATCCATGGTATTACGTTTCGGTATCAAAGAGTGGGTACCCCGACACGAGCTACCCACTCTTTAGCATTGTTGGAAGTTAGTCTCCCACTTTACCGCCAATTTTGTCACAGGCTTCCTTGGACATGGCCACAAATCCTTTTCCTTTGCAGGCATTTTTTCCTTTACAGGCATTGGTGGCGGATTTGCAGTCATTATGGCCCTTGCATTTGTTGACGCCATAACAATGAATTTTACCGTCAGAACCCGCCGAGGCAGCCATAGGTGCCATTGCGAACATTCCAGCGGCGGCAACCGCCAGCGCAACTCCGGTTGTTTTATGTACTTTCATAAATCAATGTCCTCCAAAATGAATATCTTAAATCTGAGTTTGCCGACGCTGTCATGATCCACGAGAAATATCACAAAGTTATCACGCAACGCCATGACGCAGCGCCCTCACCTTGGACTCATTGAGAACCGTTTTGTTACTAAGATTAGATTTATTTTTAAGGAACCGAGAAGAAATTGTTCACAATTTGCCAGTTAAACCGGCTACACGCGCCGCATCCCTCAACCGGCAGTGTCGCAGGCTTGCGACACCGGTAATGTACGAATATTTTTGTACATTAATCGGGTTCAGGAACTTTTATCGGGCAGGAAAAGGGGGAATAACGCTATAAAACAACGCATGATCGTCGTGGAGGCTGCGACCAAAACAAAACCGGACTAGCAAGGTGTGATCGCGTGATCCAGATCCACTACCAGCGGGTGCGGAGCTTCAAGCCCGTATCCTTGGACAAAATCGACCCCTATGTGGTATAGCTGACGCAAGGCTTCCTCTGTTTCGACGAATTCGGCAATGGTCTGCATGCCCGCGATATGACCAATATGATTAATAGCTTCGACGATGGCGCGATCCATCGGCTGTTCCTGCATGTGGGTTACAAACGTACCGTCAATCTTAATGAAATCCACGGGGATCGTACGCAGGTAGGTAAACGAACTGACGCCGGAACCGAAATCATCCAGCGCAAAACAACAGCCGTCGGCGCGTATTTTACCAATAAACTCGACAGCATTGCTCAAATATTCAATCGCCGCTGTCTCGGTAACTTCAAAACAGATAACATGAGGAGGTATATTGTACTCCTCAAGTTTGTCTTTAACAAACTGGTAAAAAGAAGAATCACTCAATGACATACCGGAAATATTAATAAAATACCTGGCACTGCCTTTGGTTTTGCGTTGATTGGCGGCACGCACCTGCCGGGAAAGATAGCTAAACACGTTTTCAATGACCCAACGGTCAATTTTGGGCATAAGGTGATAACGCTCTGCCGCGGGAATAAATTCATCCGGTTTCTGAACGGTACCTTCTTCATCCATCATGCGTATCAGGAATTCGCAATGACCGGACGGGATTTTATCGGCGCCAGCGGGAAAAATAGACTGTGCGTACAAACAAAAGCGATTATGTTCCAGCGCGTGATTAATAATGGACACCCATTGCATTTCGCCATAACGTTTTGTCATTTCGTAATCGTATTTACGGTAGATCTTAATACGATTACCGCCCTGATCTTTTGCGGTATAACAGGCAACATCCGCGGCCCCTAGAATATCGTTGACGCTACTGACGTTCTCCCGGTTCACTTCCACATAACCAATGCTGGCGCCAATGCGATACATTTTATCCTGCCAGTAAAACCGATATTCAATAATAAGTTCGAGAATTTTCCTGGTAACATCCGTGGCGTAAGTTTCCGGGCAATTTTCCAACAAAACACCGAACTCATCGCCCCCAAGACGCGCCAGCGTATCCGTTTCGCGAATGTGCTTCTTCAATATTAAGGCGAGCTGGCGGATTAATTCATCACCGGCCACGTGTCCCGCGGTATCGTTGATGATTTTAAACTGATCGATATCGATGTACAAAAACACATGGCTTTGGTTGCGAGTCTGAGAAAGATTCAATGCGTGCTGCAAACGGCGCTCGAGTTCTGTACGATTGACCAGATTGGTAAGAGGGTCGTAGCTGCTGATATAGTCCAGCTCGGTCTCCGCTTTCGCCCTGGCAGCCCGGGACTTGGCTTCATTCAATTCCCTTTCAATAGCAGGAATCAGGCGTGCAAGATTGTCCTTCATAATATAATCCTGCGCCCCGGCTTTCATAGCGGCGACGGCAGCATCTTCAGGAATCAATCCGGAAACAATGATGACAGGAACATCCAGCGCGAGGTTTTTCACCGCGGTGATAACATCACCCGAATTAAGTTCCGGCATATAGTGATCGGTGATTATCAAATCCCATTTACTGTCGGTCAGAGCGCGGGTGAGGGTATCTTGGCCGCAGACCCGTTGATAATCGGGGCTGTAGCCCTGACGTTGCAGTTCCCTGACTAACAGGAGCACATCATTTTCTGAGTCGTCTACGATCAACAGCCTCAGCGATGTATTGGTCATGCGCAGGCTCCCTTAAAGCTTTGGCGAGGCAAAGGCTTATTATGATTGTGGTGTCTGATTAAGTACCAGCCAGTACAGACCTAACTGTCTTACAGCTTCTATAAATTGTTCAAAATCGACGGGTTTTCTAATATAACTATTTACGCCAAGTTCATATCCCGAAATAATATCGCTTTGCTCATTGGATGATGTCAGTATCACCACCGGCATTAATTTTGTTCGCTCATGACTTCGAATTCGTTTTAGCACCTCCAGACCGTCGACTTTGGGGAGTTTTAAATCCAGCAAAATCAGTTCCGGTGGAAGATCGTTGGAGCGGTGGGCAAAATCCCCCTCCCCAAACAAATAATCAAGCGCTTCGACACCGTCCCTGGCGACAACAACATCGTTCATTAACTTGTTTTTCTTTAGCGCTCGAAGAGTTAACGTAACGTCGTCCGGATTATCCTCAACCAAGAGGATGGTCTTGTCTGACATACATGCTCTCCTACGTTATGGAATGAATTCCATAAAGGTCAAATTATAGCCCGTAAGTCTAACACTCGCTAAAATTTTTCATAAATCTAGTATTTTCACAGCCCTTTGGGTGATTCCGCTGGCACTCTAATCACCGCAAATCCGGAATGCTGAACGACATTCAGATCCGGCAATATAACAATACGTACCACAGCGACCAATTTGTGTGCCTGGTTAAAGATCACGGCACAGTGATCACCCGGCAATTACTTGAAAATCTGTTTCCTGGCGACGCTTTATGTGCCGCAACATTTATCGGTGAGGAATACTAAGTTCAAAGCATGCCCCAATATCCGGGTTCAACGACATATCAATGGTGCTTACGCCGCCATTGATGACTTCGCTAATCTTTTGCAATTCCTTTTGAGGCAAATCAGAATGATTAATCACCCTCAAAATTCCTTTATGGCGGTAGACAATTTCCTTGGAGATCCACAAACCCAAACCCGTGCCTTTGGATTTAGTGGTAAATAGGGGTTCGAAGATGGATTCTCTGGCATTTTCAGGAATTCCCGAACCGGTGTCCACAATACGTAAGAAATCGTTGTCACCGGAGGAACTGGCAAATAAAAATACATAGCCTTTTTCACCGGTGGCGTACATAGCATTGCTGATCAGATTGTTGAGCACCTGTTTTAACTGCATGCGGTCGGCGTTGATGAGATAAGGCCTGGGATTGCGTTGGTAATGAAAATTGACTCCCGACGGAATATCTATTCCCCGTATGATTTCATCAACCAGGGTGTCGAGATTGGTCTCCTGTCGATTGGGGGCTTTTGTCCGGGTTGTTTCCGACAGATTGGCAATAATACGGTTGGCAGCATCGACTTCGCGCTCAATGATTTTGATATACTCTTTGCAATCGCTGTCATCACTATCCCCCAGTTTGCGGTTCAATAAAAATGCGGCATTGCGAATTACGCCGAGCGGATTGCATATTTCGTGACTTACCGTCGCCACCAACTGTCCCAACAGCGCCATGCGTTCCTTGCGCAGCAGTTCCGACTGAACCGTCTGCAGTTCCCGGGTTCTTTCATGGACCAGCTCCTCCAGGTGGTTACGATAACGTTCAAGCTCTTCTTCAGCCTGCCTTTTTTCCCGGCGGCTCTGAGCTTCGGCCAATTCGCGGCGTATAGCCGGAATAAGCCGTGACATATTGCTTTTCATGACATAATCGTTGGCGCCCGCCAGCATCATCTCCACCGCCTTTTCTTCGCCCACCACACCGGACACCACGATAAACGGCGTATCCAGATGCATACTCTGAACGATTTTCAGAGCATCTATGCCGTTAAATTTCGGCATATGAAAATCACATATAATCAAATCCCACTCAGAGGCTTTAAGGGATTCACTTAATGCTTCCGCAGTCCATACTTGTTTATATACCGGATTAAAACCGTTCTTGCGCAGCTGACGAACGAGCAACAACGTGTCGTCTTCAGAATCTTCGATAATTAAAACAGATATAGATATATCAGTCATAGTCGTATCCGGCTACGATGCCCCAAGCATTTTCGCGTTGCACAAAACATTCGTAGCTGCTGGTATCGGCTTGTTGCCCTTTGCAAGGCTGATAATCGAGATCGACTGGTACACGCCAGAGCAGCCGGTGATTGGAGTGCCCCCATAATTCTAAGTGTAATGCAATTTCAACGAACTACAATTTCACATAACTATTATAGTGTTTTTATCGGCATTAGCGCATTAAATTCGCCGGGTTTTTGCTAACAGCCACGCCCCGCCTATAAAGAACAGCAGCAATGACAGCATCCCCAAACGATGGTTTCCTGTTATCATCACCGTACCCCCAACCAGCAGCGGCCCCAGTAACGCAGCAGATTTACCCATCATATTATAAAAACCGAAGAACTCTGCCGATTGCGCAGGAGGAATTAGGTCAGCGTAAAATGACCGGCTTAGCGATTGTACACCACCCTGCACCAATCCGATCACACCAGCCAGCAGGTAAAACTCCCAAACGGCATTGATAAAAAAAGCCCACAGTGTAACGGCCATGTAAACACCCAGCCCGATAAATATGCCGTTTTTGGCGCCGATTTGCTGGCCCAGATAACCGAAGGCGATCGCCGCTGGAAATCCTATAAACTGGGTAATCAACAATGCCACGATCAAATCCTGACGCTCGAAACCAATCGATAACCCAAAATCAACCGCCATGCGAACAATCGTATCCAGGCCATCAATATAAAGCCAGTATGCCAACAGAAAAAACAGAACCGGCCGAAGTGCTCGAATATGCTGTATGGTCCCGATAACACGACGCCCCCCTTCCCTGATGGCCTGGGGTAACGAGACTGGCACCTTGGTATCAACATCATGCACGAACAGGAACAGCGGTACACTGAACAGCGCCCACCAGAGCGCGACACTGAGAAATGAAACACGCACCGCATCACCGGCATCCTGCAAACCAAAACTTTCCGGCGAAAGCGTCATGGCGACGTTAACGGCAAATAGTAATCCACCACCGAGGTATCCCAAAGCGTAGCCCAGTGACGATACCAGATCGCGGTTCCGCGTAGTGGTCACATTGAGAATCAACGCATCATAAAAAACATTTGCACCCATAAAACCAATGGTCGCCGCGCAGTACAACGAAATCGCGGCAGCCCAGTTACCCTGCCCCGCCCAATACAACAAAGCGGTGGTGGTAATACCAATAATGGCAAAGACAATGAGAAAAGCTTTTTTGAAACGGCCGGCATCGGCAATAGCGCCAAACAATGGAGCACACAGAACAATAATCAGGCTGGCAACGGCATTTCCCACCCCAAGTTGAAAGGTACTGGTCGCGGTAGATGCACCGCTGGCCCAATACTGTTTGTAAAAAACAGGGAAAAAACCCGCCATCACGGTCGTTGCAAATGCGGAGTTAGCCCAGTCATATAAAGCCCAGGAAATTACCGCCGTTTTGTTATCTATATCTTTCATTAACGTTCTGTGCTATGAACAGCCAATCAAATACCCCCCCTTTTAACGCTAGCGCAGAGAGGTTAAAATAACACCGGTCACTCGCGTATCCAGCTGAAAAAACGGCGGATAAAAATTGAACTTCATCAGATCCAATAACGATAGCGTATTGCACCTGATTCCCGTTATTGCGTACATCCACAACAAGCAACACTGCTGTTTATTATAGCTGCAATCAAAAATGGCAAATAGGTACGGTTGTCAGATTCTGCACTGTATCCGGGAAAACACAGCATACAACGATACACGTAAAATAGCTTAAGTTAATATTTTGTTCATTAGTCCTATGGAAAATCTCAAACAGCAACTGCAACGCATCGACGGCAAGGGATACAAAGCCTACAAAGACATCAAAGGGGTTTACGATTTTAAGTCCTTTACGGTCAGCATTGATCATGTGCAGGGCGACCCATTTGCAGCGCCTTCCAGGGTCAGTATCCAGATTCCCATGACAGTCGCGCAATTTCCGGATCAATTCTGGGAGACCCGCAATGACAGTATCATCCGGCGAATCGCCCTGGAGGATTTTATTGCCCGTGCCGTCAAAAAACAGATCAAACGCAC
>JASFOJ010000115.1:0-15512 GCA_050116575.1 Gammaproteobacteria bacterium
AGCGTTTGATGTCATCTTTGCAGTAATCACCGACGAAACCGTCAAAGTCCTCGAAGTAGGGTGTGCCTGCCGTATCAGCAACTGTAAACGTAAAATAGTTGGGAAAGTAGGCGGCGATTTGGGCTTCCAGTTTATCGTGCAGATCGAAATCGTTTGGATTGTTAGCAAAGTGTTCGATCAGGTCAATATTTTCCTGGCCAAAGAGTTTAACCAGACGCTTTTTTTCCTCCACAAATTGCGCTACTTGTTCGGCGACACTGGTTGTCGCATCCCGGGCAGTGGATTGATGGTAGGACCTAAAATCGGCCATTCGCGATTGATCGACCCAAAACAACAGGGCTACTGCCGTTAATAGCATCAACAAGACGAAAAGAACGTAACTTTTAAACGGTATGATTGTTTTGGATGCCATGGCGAACAGGTACTTTATATTGTTAACAATCGTTCACAGGGCTACGGGTCCAATCATGGCAATTGAAAATAACAGGTTGTCCGGAACGTGCCGCTGACAGAAAAACGTTGTGCCACTAGGAGGTTATCGGAACTATGTTGGCGATTCTTGAGGTTGCAGGTCGGGTACCGTAACGATTATGAAATGCGAAAAACTAATTAAAACAATAAGTTAAAACACACTGTTGATTCGTGTTGGAGGTTGCGGGCCTTAAAACCCACCGTTCGTTCGAAAGAAATAACGCTCGCCACATAACGAAAAAAACGATATCTGCTTAAAAGCAGGCAAGCATATATTTCGGGCGGGCGAAAAAGGCTATAAAAGCTAAACTATCAATGGGTTACAGTGAGTTTCTGCTCTAGCGTAACCCTCGGGTTAAGTCGACACCGTCAGCCGTCGACGCAACAATCCATGAATCCATGAGTGTTGCGTCGACACGGCCGGTTTATGCTAGCTAAATAATGCGCGGGTGTTCAATATGAATAACCAATATTCAGGGAAAACGCATTATTGATGTCCCCCGTAAGATATTGGAAGTACGAAAAAGACAGTTTAAATCTGTCAGATGTCTGAAAACTAAGCCGGGGCGCTACAAAGGCACCGGCTGCGATATCGATGTCCTCCGACGCGCAGCCCGAACAATTGGGGATGCTCCTGCTGGAATCGATAACAAATTCGTACCCGCCCAGCAGGTCGGCACTGGCCGAGGTGCCAATGCGATAACTCATTCCGGTTTCACCGTACAAACTAAAAGCAGAGGCATCGGATTCAGCCGTTGATCGGTTACCAAAGTTATCGACAACTCGTTGGCTAAATTGATCGTTGTCCGAATATAAAAATCCCGAGATACCCACCGCATACAACATGGCATTGGTTTGACCTTCCCAGGCAAATCGCAAATAAGTGGCTGTATCTTCGACACGTTCCTGGGTGGCTATGGTGCTGTCCACATTCACCTGGCCCAGTGCAAAAGAAAATCCGCTTTTCGGGGATTGATATATTTCACTCGCCCCGGCGGTTAAGGAAATGGAAACAAGACACACCCCAACAATAAAACCCCTAACGTACATAACAACTCCTTATAATAATTATGAATTTTATGCCGGGTAAAATTTAACCCCGTTACTTCGGACCTCGCCTACCCGACGGGCAAATCCTACCATTGAACTGCTACTTAGTGAAGATGCTTAATAGCAATTAAACGGGGTTGTACACCAGTAAATGATGTGATCACCAGGGTTTCTGGCGCCGGTAGGGTTTTCTTCAGCGCGGCTAAAACGTCGCAAATTGCGGCTGAAATGGATTGTGATGTATAAAAACTGGTCATTGTGTCGCAAATATTATATACGACCGCGGCTTGATATAGTCACGCCTTATATGGGGTACGAATCGATAGGGTGCTGTATGTGATCATATGACCGCGGAAATATTCGTTCGCAACGAGGAAATTGTAAGAGCCTATTCGGGTATTTCAACTTATTGTCACGTTGATGCGGCAGCTAGGACGAGTATGCGATTAGGGTGGTATATTACGGTTTTTGTCGTATTGGTATTTTGCGGTTGCGGCCGTCGCTGCCTGCCACTCGTGGCACGGGCATCCCGGATGTGTTGGTGTTGGCGTCATTATTCATAGCATAGAATTGATAAAACTATTTAGGTCCTGGTTAAAGTCGTTACCTACTTATGGGCAACGTTGATATTTATTAATGACGATATTATTTTTTGTATGCTATCCAGTGTTGTATTACTTCGCTTAGTCAAACCTGGCTTGATTTTTATCAAGTGAATTTTTCTTCTCATAAAGCTGGTCTTTTTTCAGAGCATATGTACTGTACTAATGTTATTTGTCTGAATAGTTGTCTGGCATATGTGTTACCAGGGTCAAAGTGACTTCATCCGCCGATAAGCAAATCGCCGTTCGCTGCCAGGGAGTGACCAAGGCCTATGGCGCCGGGGATACGAAAACTTGGGCCCTGCGGGGAATCGACCTTGATGTTTGCCAGGGTGAATTACTGATGGTGGCGGGGCCGTCGGGCTGTGGCAAGACAACCCTGATATCCATCATTGCGGCCATCCTGGACCAGGATGAGGGGCAATGCCAGGTACTCGGCCATGACGTGAAAGACATGGACAGGACCGAGCGAGTACGTTTTCGTGGCCGTTCGATCGGTTTTGTATTCCAGGCTTTTAATTTGCTTCCGGCGCTGACCGCGCATGAAAACGTTGCAGTGCCGTTGTTGTTAAATGGCGTGACCCGCAAACATGCCTTGAACAAGGCCAGAGACGTTCTTGAGTCATTGGATCTGGGTGCGCGATCAGTATATTTGCCGGCGCAGTTGAGTGGCGGCCAGCAGCAACGAGTAGCAATTGCACGGGCGCTGGTGCATGAACCACAGTTGATTATTTGTGATGAACCTACCAGCAACCTCGATCACCAGAGCGGACAGGATACCATGACCATTTTGCGTGGCGTGGCTCAGAGTACCCACCGGTCACTCATTGTGGTTACCCACGATAACCGCATTCTAGCCTATGCAGATCGCATCGCTAACATGGATGATGGCAAAATCGTCTCCATTACTGGCGGCCGTTCCGGGAAATTGACGCAATGAAACGAGCATATATATTACCGGTGTCGGCGGTACTGGGGGTTTGTATTGCGATTGTTGCCGTGGTTTATGCCAATCGCCCGCCAACCCGGCACACCAGTCAACCGCTGACACCGCAAGTGCCTTATTCTTCGTATATCGCGGGCGCGGGGCTCGTTGAAGCCAGTACCGGTAACATTGCCGTTGCTTCACCGGTGGCCGGTGTGGTGCGGGAAATAATTGTCAAAGTGGGAGAGCACGTGGAGCCGGGAGATGCACTATTTAAAATAGATGATCGCGACCTGCAAGCACAACGTGTGACCGCAGTTGCAAAAGTCAAGGAAGCGACGGCTTCGCTGCAAAAGCCACGACACCGGTATGATTATGCCAGGGATCTCCGGCGGCGCGACCCGAACTCCGTCAGTAAACAGGATTTAACGGCGCTGCATGACGATGTGGATATGGCCCAGGCGGCGTTGGATGTGGCACAAGCACAGGTAAAGCAGATCAGGATGGAAATAGAACGACGAACCGTCCGCGCGCCGGTGGCAAGTGAAATACTACAACTGAAAATGCGGGTCGGGGAGTATATAGATAGTAGTAGTGTGTCAGAACCCTTGCTGATTCTGGGAGGCGGCGACCGATTCAACGTGCGTGTCAACATCGACGAATATGATGCCCGCCGTTTTCGAACGGACGCCGACGCCGTGGCTTTTCTGCGGGGCGATCCGTCACAAAAAATTCCGCTTCGTTATGAATATACTGAACCGTATATTGTGCCAAAAAACGTATCCACGGGCAGCCCAACGGAACGAACGGATTCGCGGGTGCTGCAGGTTATTTATAGTTTTGACCATCATAACTTGCCGGTTTACGTTGGGCAGTTGCTCGATGTCTACGTGCAGGGGCCACCTTTCAACGGCAATAACTCTGGTCCGGATCATTAGATGTACTATATCGCTCTGAAAATCCTCATGGGTGACCGGGCGAAGTATACCGGGTTGCTGCTGGGTATCACCTTTACCGCTTTTCTCGTTACATTTGCCGGATCGTATTTCGCCGGATTCATGACGCGGGGTTTTTCCTTGATCTCGGAGAACGGTGAGGTGGATGTATGGGTAATGGACCCGGCGGTCTCTTCCGTGGAAGAGACGGTTAATTTGCCCGGATCGGCGCTGGATCGCATTCGTAGTGTGCGAGGGGTGCGCTATGCGGCGCCACTAAGGCTGGGGACGGTGGATGTGCGTTTTCCCAATGGAAGATTCCAATCAGTACAGGTGATCGGCGTGGACGGAGCTACGCTGATGGGAGTACCGCTGCTCGCAGATGGGATATCGCCGGTCATATTACGCGCGCCGGATGCGGCGATTGTCGACCCGGGGGGAACTCGCGGCAAGCTGCAAACACCAGTGAAGAAAAGTGACCAATGGCCCCATGATGGTGTGCATCTTAATGTACCCACGCGGGAGCTAACGGCGGGTGACGAACTGTTGGCCAATGGTCGGCGTGTGAAAATCGTTGGCCGCTCTCATACGCTTCCGCGGTTTCCGCCGCGACCGTTACTTTATACGCTTTACAGTAACGCCGCGCGTATCCTGCCTCAGGAACGCCATAAATTGACATTTGTGCTGGTCACAGCCCGCGCTGGTATATCACCACGTCGGTTGGCAAAACGCATTGAACAGCAAACGGGACTGCGTGCTCGTTCCGCAGATGATTTTAAAAGCGATACGGTGCACTGGTATCTCGTAAACTCGGAAGATGTCGGTGACATGGCAGCCATGTTAACGCTGGCGATGACCGTGGGTTTCGGTGTTACCGGCGTGATGCTTTACATGTTCACCTACGAGAACCTCAAACAATACGCCGTACTCAACGCAATGGGAGCGACACCACGATTGATGTTGACCATGGTGTTTCTGCAGGCCGGCTTGTGCGCGCTGCTGGGCACCGGATTGGGAATTGGCGTCTGTGTCGTGGTGGGCGAAATGGTCAGCCAGGTGGGATATCCGTTTCGGATGATGTGGTTTACGCCACTGCTGGGTGTGCTCGGTGTTGTCATAATAAGCGTGATCGCCGCGGCGATCAGTATACGCCCGGTCTTGAAAATGGAACCTGGCGTGGTATTTGCTGCCCGTTAGTAACAGGCCTAGCCAGACATTACACCATGAGGGAGGAAGATTTTGTGGACCCTGTCACGGTGCGGCAGTGAACCTATTTCCTGTATAGTGTCATAAAGCTCAAGGCCATGGTCATACTTTTCAGCGGTTATACGCTGATGACCGAATAGTCTATACTATAAACGACCCCGTTATTATAAAAATACGGAGTGGTAAGAACCGTAATACAGTTTCGATTTGCTAGATACGTTATTTTAACCATATTATTCGGAAGTAACCAATGGATAACACTGCAACACTCATTTGGGGCATGCTGTTCGGGGCAATCGGGCTGGGCTTTTTTATGTATGGAAAAAAGCAAAGGTCTCCCATTCCGTTGATCGCCGGCTTGGGTTTGATGGTGTTCCCTTATTTCATATCCAACGTTTACCTGATCGTAATAGTCGGTGCCGCGCTGATGGCGTTACCGTATTTTATCCAGCTTTGAGTTCTCGGTGTTGCACACAACGGCACCTACAACTATCAACCTGTTAAACTCGTCTATTCCTTCCCTAAAATCCCTGCGAATACCGTAGCGTTACCCACGATGGTAATCGCAATCAATACTTCAGCCGATAGATTTGCCGGTCGCTGTAAAAAGCTGTTCTCGTTTCTACAAACCTTCCCATAGATCATTCAATTCTTTAGCTATATCAATGTCCTTCTCATTCTTTCGCGTAAAGTTACTAGTTAGCAAGTTTAATAGTCGAGTTCAGGTTGTTTGGCTAACTATATGAATTACTGATGAAAAACTTATTTTTACACGGCTGTGTGATAAATGATCAAAGTGTATGTAACCTACGGCGTCGTTCCAAAATGACAAAGAACAGAATTTATACGGTAGTACTGCTGGCCGTGTTGGCCGCAGTTGCCACCGAAAGCGCCGCGCAGACCGAACGGCAATTGCCGGTTAAATACGTCGCGGTGGTGATGGATGGGCCATCGGAGCGCGCTGATTCCATTCGTGCCCTGTTTCTTGAAGAAATACGCACGGTGAATCGTGGCGAGTTTGATATCCGAGCACCGGCAGACTTGCAGCTTAAAGCCGACTGGACATTTGACGGGGTGCGCAAGGCACTCGACCGGGTACTAAAAGATAAACGAACGGACATCGTGGTAACCCTGGGTGTATTGGCCTCGCATGCAGCCGCCCACCGTTCCAACCTGCCCAAACCGGTGGTCGCTCCCTTCGTTGCTGATCGTAAGGTGCAGGACATTCCCTATAAAGATGGCGCCAGTGGCAAGCAAAACTTTAGTTACGTTAGCCTGGATGTGGACATACCACGTGATCTTAAAGTATTTCATGACATTGTTTCTTTCTCGCGGCTGACGTTTTTGCTGGATGGCGCTTTTATGAAAGCAGTGCCGGGCGTATACCGGGAGGTGGTACGCGCGGCGAGGGAACTGGGCGTTCCCGTCACCCGGGTCGCCGTGGAAAGCTCTGCGGAAAAAACCCTGCAAGCTATTCCCGATGACACGCAGGCGGTTTACGTCGGTCCGCTGCCGCGATTGAATTCACAGGAATATGCAAAACTGGTTGCAGGTTTAATAAAACGTCGGTTGCCCAGTTTTGCGTTTTTTGGTAAGTCCGATGTTGAACGCGGCATTTTACTAGCCGCCGCGCCAGCACTTGAAATGGATCGGGTGGCCCGGCGCGTTGCGCTTAACGTGAGGCGCATATTGTTGGGAGAGAATCCACGCACCATACCGGTGGCGTTTGCGCGCGGCGAAGGACTGACACTGAATATGCGTACAGCGCGTGCCATCGGGTTTTCTCCCAGCTGGCGTTTGCTGACCAGCGCCGAGCTTCTTTACGAAGAACAGCAAGCGCAGGGCACGTCACTGACGTTCAGTGAAGCGGTGCGCCAGGCCGTCGATCTTAATGTAAGCGTCCGTATTGCGCGGGCCAATGTGAGCGCCGGCAAGGAAAATATCCGCCGCGCGCGCTCCAACTTACTGCCACAGTTGAACCTTGCCGGTCAATACGTCGCAATCGAGGAAGATGATGCCAGTGCGGTGCCGGGCCGGGCCCAACGAACCACCAGCGGTTCCATCACATTGGATCAGACGTTGTATTCGGAACCTGCGTGGGCGAACCTTGATGTGCAAAAACAGCTACAGGTTGCCCGCGAACATGATCGTGAACAGGTGGAACTGGACATTGTATTGGAGACCGCTCAAGCCTATCTCAATGTGTTGCGCGCCAAAACCAACGAACGGCTTCAGAAAGATAATCTAAGGTTAACCCGTTCCAACCTGGAACTGGCGCAATCACGGCGGCGCATCGGTACCGCCGGACCCAGCGAGGTGTATCGCTGGCAGAGCGAGGTTGCCAATGCGCAGCGTATTGTGATTCAGGCACAGGCGCAGGTGCGCGTGACGGAGATCGCGTTGAACGCGTTGTTGCATCGTCCTCTCGAACAGCCGGTTGTCACCGTTGAAGTGGGGCTGGATGAACCGGACCTGGTTTCCAGTCAGCAACGCCTTTATGACATCATTGATAACCCGGCGAGCTTTCAACTGCTGCGTGATTTTGTGGTGAAAGAAGGACTCGCCACGGTTCCGGAACTGCAAATACTGGACGCCCAAATTCGTGCCCAGGACAGAACACTGACATCGGCACGGCGCGCCTACTGGCAACCGACAATCGGCCTGCGAGCCGACCGCACGGAGATCTTCAATCGTGGCGGCGCCCAGGGACCGCCGTTACCCGGCATTGATGACACAGAAAGTACCATAGCGCTGCAACTTTCAATACCGTTGTTTACCAGTGGCGCCCGCGGTGCGGACCGGGCACAGGCCAGTGAACAACTGATTGCCTTGCAGTTGCAACACCAGGCGGTGGCCGAGCAAGTGGAACAACGTATTCGTTCTGCCTTGTTCAGAACCCGCAGTGCACGAACCGCGATTCGTTTATCGCGCGAAGCGGCGACCGCGGCACGAAGTAATCTTGACGTGGTGCGCGATGCTTACTCGCGTGGCACGGTTTCCATTCTCGACCTGTTGGACGCACAGAATGCCGCATTGGTGGCTGAACTGCGGGCAGCGACCAGCGTGTATGATTTTGTCAGCGAACTGATGCAAGTTGAACGCGCCGCGGCGCGCTTTGATTTTTTTCTCACACCTGAGGACCAGGCGGACTGGTTTACGCGCCTGGAACAGTATTTCGCGGAGCGCGGCGTGCCCGTGTCGAACCCATAGCATGCTACATCAATAGCAGGAGACGCAACGGCGATGCAAATCAACAAAAAATGGACAACCATTGTGGTGCTGGCCGTATTGGCGGTGGTTGGTATTATTGTTTGGCAAAACGTCCAGCAACCGGAGTTACCACAAGGCATTGTGTCCGGCAATGGCCGCCTGGAGGCAACCGAGGTTGATATCACCACCAAATACCCCGGCCGTCTTGAGGCAGTACAGGCCAAGGAAGGGGATAACGTTAAAGCCGGACAGATACTGGCGCGCATGGAAGTGCGCGAACTGGAAGCCGAGTTGCGCCAAGCGCAAGCACAGGTCAAACAGGCACAGAAGCAACGCATTGCTGCCAATGCTTTTATCACCCAGCGTAAAAGCGAGGTTACGCTGGCTGAGAAAAACCTGGCGCGTTCACGCGAGCTTTATGAGAACCAGAATATTTCCATCGAACAACTGCAAAGCAGTGAGACGGTAGTGCAAACGGCACGGGCGGCCCTTGCCGCAGCACGGGCCGAGCTGGCCAATACGGATGCGTTAATCGAGGCCGCCCAGGCGCGGGTTGAAACCGTGCGTACCCGCCGTGATGACAGCGTGCTTAAATCACCCATTGGCGGACGGGTGTTGTACCGGCTGGCCGAACCGGGGGAAGTGTTACCCTCCGGCGGTAAGGTATTGACGGTGCTTAACCTGACAGATGCATCGATGACGATTTTTCTTCCCACCAAGCAGGCTGGAAGACTGCGCATCAACGATGAAGCGCGCATGATATTGGACGCCATCCCCGAATACGTTATTCCGGCAAAAGTGTCATTTGTATCACCCGAAGCGCAGTTCACGCCCAAGGAAGTGGAAACCCGCACCGAACGTGAGAAACTGATGTTTCGCGTCAAGGTCCGGATAGATCCTGAATTACTCGCCAGGCATGCGGACATTATGAAAACCGGCGTACCGGGAACCACTTATGTGCGGCTTGGTGCGGATGTTGTTTGGCCGGAAAAACTGCAAGTGCACCTGCCACCATGAGTAAACAGCAAGAATATGTTGCTCGAGTAGCCGGCATAAACCATCGCTATGGAAAAACCCAGGCACTCAAGGACATTAATCTCGACATTCCTGCCGGTTGCCGCGTGGGATTGATCGGGCCGGACGGGGTAGGGAAGTCCAGCCTGCTGTCGCTCATCGCTGGCGCTCGCCGCATTCAGCAAGGCAGCGTTGACGTGTTTGGCGGCAATATGCGACATAGCCGCTACCGCACCGTGGTTTCTCCGCGCATTGCCTTCATGCCACAGGGGCTGGGCCGTAACCTGTATCCCACGCTGTCGGTATTTGACAATGTCGATTACTTCGGAAGATTGTTCGGCCAGGCAAAGGCAGAACGCGCACATCGCATAAAAGATCTATTGCACAGTACCGGGCTTGCGCCTTTCAGTGAACGGCCGGCCGCTAAATTATCCGGTGGTATGAAGCAGAAACTGGGATTGTGTTGCGCACTGATACATGATCCTGATCTGTTGATTCTTGACGAACCCACCACCGGTGTCGATCCCTTATCGCGCCGCCAATTCTGGGAGTTAATCGACCGCATACGCGCACGCCGAGCGGGCATGAGCGTGATTGTTGCCACCGCCTATATGGAAGAGGCCGAGCGTTTCGACTGGCTGGTGGCAATGAACGATGGCCAGGTGCTGGACACCGGCACGCCGAAAGAACTCATGACGCGCACGGCCACCAATAATCTTGATGCCGCTTTTATCCAGTTATTACCGGAAGCGTCGCGCGCCGGCCATCACGTCGTCACCGTACCACCACGCAAAGCGGACATCGGTGGCGTACCGGCCATTGAGGCCGAGGGACTGACCATGCGTTTTGGCAACTTCACCGCGGTTGACGGGGTAAGCTTTCGCATTGAACGCGGCGAGATCTTCGGCTTTCTCGGTTCCAACGGCTGCGGCAAGACCACCACCATGAAAATGCTCACCGGTCTGCTGTCGCCCAGCGCCGGCAATGCCAGGTTGTTCGGACAGTCCGTTGACCCACGCGACCTTGCAACCCGCAAACGCGTGGGTTATATGACCCAGGCATTTTCCCTGTATGCAGAACTGACCGTGCAACAGAACCTGGTACTACATGCCCGCCTGTTTCATTTGCCGCACGAGCAGGTCACACCACGCACCCGAGAATTGACCGAACGCTTTGGCCTGGGAGGGTACTCCGATAACCTGGCCGCTTCGCTGCCCCTGGGCATCCGTCAGCGTCTGTCCCTTGCCGTTGCCATGGTGCACAAACCGGAAATGTTGATCCTTGATGAGCCCACATCAGGCGTCGACCCGGTGGCGCGCGATCAATTCTGGGAACTGTTGCTGGATATTGCGCGCCATCAAGGGGTAACGATTTTTATCTCCACGCACTTTATGAATGAGGCTGAGCGTTGCGACCGTATTTCCCTCATGCACGCCGGTAAGGTATTGGCCAGCGACACGCCCAAAGCACTGAAACAGTCACGAGGCGTAGCAAGCCTGGAACAAGCGTTCATTGGCTATCTCGAAGATGCGACGGGAAAAGAATCACAACAACCAACAACACAAGCAACATCTTCAGAATCCCATAAAACACGGTCAAGTAAAACAACGTCCCATAAAACAACGTCCCATAAAACAGAGCCCCACAAAGAGCCTCACAAAGCACGCCCAGGCAGCGGCTTTCGTTTCTTACGATTGTTCGGGGTAGCACGACGTGAGTCAATCGAGCTATGGCGTGATCCCATCCGCCTCACGTTCGCGCTGTTTGGTTCGGTTTTACTGATGTTCCTGTTGAGTTATGGCATGACGTTTGACGTCAACAACCTGCGCTTTGCCGCGCTCGATCGCGATCAAACACCCGAGAGTCGCGACTATATCCAGAACATCGCCGGCTCGCGCTACTTTATCGAACGAGCGCCGCTTTTTAGCCAGGATGAGCTTGACCGGCGAATGCGAAACGGCAAATTGAGTCTCGCCATCGAGATTCCATCCGGCTATGGCCGTGACCTCAGGCGTGGCCGCTCGCCGGAAGTGGGTATGTGGATTGATGGCGCCATGCCGTTTCGTGCCGAGACCATTCGGGGTTATGTACAGGGACTGCACTATCAATACCTCACTGATCTTGCCACGCGCAACGGTGTAACATCACCCCTAGCAGCCGCCGGCATAGAAGCCCGCTATCGTTATAACCAGGACTTCGAGAGCTTCAACGCCATGGTGCCCGGCACCATGGCCATACTGCTGGTGCTGGTGCCGGCGATGTTGACCGCCCTCGGCGTGGTGCGCGAAAAAGAACTGGGTTCCATCACTAATCTCTACGTCACACCCATCACCCGGCTGGAGTTCCTGCTCGGCAAGCAGCTGCCCTATGTGATCATCAGCATGATTGGTTTTTTCGGCTTAATGGCATTGTCAGTGACTTTGTTTGGTGTGACGTTCAAGGGCAGTTTCGCTGCCATGACCCTCGGTACGCTGCTCTATGTTACCGCCACCAGTGGCCTCGGCTTGTTAATGTCTACCTTTACCCGTTCGCAGGTGGCGGCCATATTTGGTACGGCCATCGCCACCATGACACCGGTCTTCTCCTTCTGCGGACTTAGTTCCTCGGTGTCTGCGCTGGAGGGTGGGGCGGCGGTGTTCTCCAAAATTTATCCCGCCACCCACTACCTGGTTATCAGCAGGGGCACGTTTAGCAAGGCACTGGGTTTTAACGACCTCAGTGACCGGTTTGTCGCGATAGCACTTTTTATTCTGGCGATTATCGCGATCTCTGCATTGCTACTGCCCAAGCAGGAGAAATGACCATGGGCCGCCTGGCGAATATTCTGCAACTAGGGGTGAAGGAGATGCGCAGCCTGTGGTTCGACAAAGTACTGCTGATCTTCCTGATCTGGTCATTCTCCCTGGGTCTCTACGAGGCCGCCAACAGTCAATCCACCGAATTGCGCAATGCCTCGGTAGCGATCGTGGATGAGGACCAATCGCCATTGTCGCAGCGCCTCATCGGCGCGCTGCGCCCACCCGAGTTCCTGCCACCCAAGCTGATTCAGCTCGCGGACGTTGATCCCGGTCTCGACGATGGACTGTATACGTTTACTTTACATATACCGGCCGGTTTTCAGCGCGACGTACTGGCCGGGCACCAGCCGACGGTCCAGCTCAATATCGACGCCACGCGCATGAACGAGGCCTTTATCGGCGCGGGCTATATTCAAAATATCTTTATCGATGAGGTGAGTCGTTTTGTCCAGGGATATAGCGGCGAGATGGCGTTACCGGTGAAATTAATCACACGCATGAAGTTCAATCCCAACCTCAATGGCGTCTGGTTCTACGGCGCCATGGAACTAGTCAACAACATTACCTTCCTGTCGATCATCCTGGCCGGCGCCGCCCTGATCCGCGAGCGTGAACACGGCACCATCGAGCATCTGCTGGTGATGCCACTCACGCCGTTTCAAATCATGGCCGCCAAGGTCTGGTCTAACGGCGCGGTGGTGCTAGTGGTGGCGGCACTGTCACTGTGGATTGTCGTGCAGGGCGCACTTGCCATGCCCGTCGCCGGTTCAGTGCCGCTGTTCCTCATCGCCGCCATGTTGCACCTGTTCTCAACGACCGCGCTGGGTATCCTGCTGGCAACACTCACCCGTTCCATGCCGCAGTTTGCGCTGCTGATGATTCTTGTAGTGGTACCGCTTAATATGCTATCCGGCGCCAGCGCACCACCGGAAAGCATGCCCATTGGCGTGCAGATGATTATGATGGCAGCACCGACAACGCACTTTGTGAGCCTCGCCCAGGCGATTCTGTTTCGCGGGGCGGGGATTGCGGTGGTGTGGCCGCAATTGCTGGCGATTGGTGCTATTGGTGCTGCTTTCTTTTTGATTGCCTTGGTGCGGTTTCGGAAGTCTATTGCGCTTACTTGAGTGCATCTCAGTTTGGAAAATAACTAACGTCATTCAGGATCCTAAAACAAATCCCACCGGGTTCTTATAGCGAAGGAGGCTGCCCTGCAGGCGATATCCCTGAGTCTGCATGACTTCCCATGCTAAGATTCATCTGACTCGTCAGAAGACACGGGGCCAGTATCCAATAAATCAAAGGGGCTTGTCACGCTCACGCCGGGTTTGTTTAAAACATGGGTGTAGATCATCGTTGTGGATACATCCGCGTGACCTAACAACTCCTGCACGGTCCTGATATCACTACCATTTTCCAGTAAATGCGTAGCAAACGAATGACGTAACGCGTGACAGTTGATCTTCTTGTTGATTCCTGCTTTTTTACCAGCCTTTTTAATTTGGCGCTGTAGGCAGGTTTCATAAATATGATGGCGACGGACTTTGTTGCTTCGTGGGTCCACTGATAGCTTCGAAGCAGGGAATAAATATTGCCAACCCAACTCCTTCGCTGCATTAGGATACTTCCGGGATAACGCATAGGGCAGATAAACTTCGCCAACTCCTTCCTTGAGGTCATTTTGATGGATCTTTTCAACATACTGTATTTGCTTTTTTAAGGCTTTGACCAGCCGCTTAGGTAAAGGTACAACCCGGTCTTTATTTCCCTTGGCATTGCGAACAATGATCTGGCTGTAGTCAAAGTCGATATCCTGTATTCGTAATCGGATGCACTCTATCAGCCGCAGGCCGCTTGCATACAGCAAATGCGCCATCAACCGATACGTATCATTATTAATCGCCGAGAACAAACGTGCAATCTCAGCAGGTGACAGCACGACGGGTAGTCGCCTGGGTTTATTGGAGTGAGTAAAATGCCCAAAGTCGCCGAGTTCAATCTTCAAAACAAATTTATAAAAAAACACAAGAGCGCAAAGTGCTTGCCCTTGGGTGCTGCTTGAAACCTGGCGCTTGATCACGAGGTATTCCAAAAATGACGCCACCGCTGAGCCATCGAGTTCAGCTGGATCTTTCATCGAGTGAAAAATCAAATAACGGGCAACCCATCTCTCATAAGCGTGTTCAGTGCGGATGGAATAATTCTTGATCCGAATTTCGGTAATAAGCCTTGCAAAGTAATCCGGGTAACTCGACTGTGCTTTCTGGACCAAACGATCATCAGAAGTAGAAAGAGCAGTGTTTTCTTTGTTTGACTGATGGGGGTCGGCCGGGCGGTGGTAATCGCGTGCGACCGTAGCATGTGAATTAGGCAGTTGAGAGGCTGAATCCATCCAATAGCCCCAGGGAAAATCCTTTGCCCAATCTGACCGAACTATATCAGTAAACAATATCTTCAGTGCTTCAACAATCTGTTTAAATTGCCAATCAGCCAGACGATGATTCCTGCCGGCCTCCTGAAGATAATTTTCCATAGTGTCACGGGTGTGTTGCGAAAGACGGCTGGAAGGATTCGCTTTAATATATTCTTCTACACGCTTTACGTACCAGCGAACAACCTTGTGTGGAACGTTGTAACTTTTTGTTTTAGCGATATAAATTTCCCAAAATCCCTCAATCGATTCCCTTTGCATGATCTATTTCCTTTACTAATCTTTTGGTTGTTATATGTCCAATTGTGATTAATAGTGCTTATTTAAGCAGTATTCAACGTAAATGTCAAAAAGAGGGTGATAAATGTCAAAATCCGACATTTATCGGCATGCTCGATAAGTTTGGTATATCAACGATATTGATAAATATCGGTGGTCATTGAAATAAATTGCGGAGACTGCAAATCTTTGTATAACGCCAGATGTAAGGAGCACGGGCTAATCTTGAATGTCGTAGTCGATAGCCTTTAACGAGCTTTTTTTAATTTTAGTTGTAACATATTGATTTTTTGCTAGTCTTTATAAGATGATTGTTGTTTTGCAAAGTCGAGCGCCAGTCAATTGTTGAGACGTGGGTTGCGGTATGGCAGGTTAAATGACTCACAAAAAATGAGCTGGTGAGAAGATGATCATTATTTTTATCGGCATGCTTGATAAGTTTGGTATATCAAGTCGCCGTATAAACAACTGTTAGCACTCAAAGGAGACGTTATATTGTCGCCATCTGAATACTGGGGCTTACAAATATTGCTTGCAACATTATTATTTTGGCCCTTTTTATATTCAGCAATTTTTACATTCATATACAAA
>JASFOJ010000116.1:0-15458 GCA_050116575.1 Gammaproteobacteria bacterium
TGGCCCGGGCATCGGATTATCCCGGCTTGTTAACCTACAGTGATAATATACGCATCCTGGATGCGATCGCCGATAACGGTTTAATGAGCCAGGAAGAATGCCGGGATCTGGCGGATATATACCGTGAGTTCAGAACTGAAATCCACAAAGCCGCCTTGCAGGAACGTTCCGCCCTGGTTAACGCATCCAGCGTTACAAGACAGCGTGGCCGTATCGGTGAGATATGGCAACAATATATGCTTGAGGACGGCCCGTAAACAAAACCAGCGAAGATCATGTTTGATGTTTTTTATTAATGAAGGAGATGCAGTATGACATTAGATGACCGTGAGGGAGTCATCTGGTTGGATGGTGAGTTCGTGCCCTGGCGTGAAGCCAAGGTTCATGTGCTGACGCATACCCTGCACTATGGCATGGGCGTATTTGAAGGTGTACGTGCCTATAAAGCGGAACAGGGAACCTGTATTTTTCGTTTAAAGGAACACACCGACCGGCTGTTTCGGTCCGCGCATATCATGAATATGCCGGTGTCCTATGACAAGGATACCATCAATGAAGCGCAAAAAGCCGCGGTGCGCGATAACCATCTTGAAACAGCTTATCTGCGGCCCATGTTTTTCTATGGTTCGGAAGGGCTGGGATTGCGGGCCGACAACCTCAAAGTTCACGGGATGATCGCCGCCTGGTCCTGGGGCTCTTACCTGGGTGCCGATGGGCTGGAAAAGGGAATACGCATCAAGACGTCTTCTTTTACCCGGCATCATGTCAATATATCCATGTGCAAGGCCAAAGCCAATGGCCACTATATCAATTCGATGCTCGCGCTGCAGGAAGCGATTAGCTGCGGATACGATGAGGCGCTACTGCTGGATACGGAAGGTTACGTTGCCGAAGGCAGCGGCGAAAATATTTTTCTGGTGCGTGATAGTGTTATCTATACGCCCGAACTGACATCTGCCCTGGACGGTATTACCCGTGATACCTTGATCAAACTGGCGGAGGAATTTGATATCCCGGTCAGGGAAAAACGCATAACCCGCGATGAGGTTTATATTGCTGACGAGGCATTTTTTACCGGCACCGCCGCCGAAGTGACACCAATACGTGAATTGGACAACCGCATCATTGGCAGTGGCAAGCGCGGACCGGTAACGGAAAAGCTGCAATCGGCGTTTTTTGATGTGGTACATGGCCGGATTGACAAATTCAGTCATTGGCTGACGCCTGTTGCATGATGGCAATTGGTCGTCAATACGGCAATGCCGGTTTTTTATGAACGACTTTGATTAACGATATTTAAATCGAGGTAGGGGAGGGGATTGAACGTGACTGATACGCAAACATCGGATACCGGTGGCGATCGTGTGCCAAATGCACAAAACCAGTATGAAGTGACCAAGGATGATCTGCCGTTACATTGTCCGATGGACGGTATGCGGTTATGGGATTCTCATCCGAAAGTGTATATCCCCATGGACAGCGGTCACGGCAAATGTCCATATTGCGGTGCCGAATTTACCCTTAAGTAAGAGAACGGATCGGATGGTGGTATTGACCACAGCGTTTGCCGGTCAGTGTCGTCTATCGCGAAACGCGGGCGCCACCGTCAAGCTTTGTATTAATCACGGTCTTAATATCGAATAACAAGCAATGACTGGCGGCACCCGGCCATACAATACAACTGCAATTAATGGGTGACATAAAAAGCGGTTTCCCAGTACATGCATCCAACAGAGAAACGTTTCGATAATCAGTATATTATTTTTGACGACTCGCTCGTTGATGACATCAACAGTGAAGACTTCGACATTGGCACTTACCGCCAGCAAGGCCGGGTCCTTGGCGAAACAACCGGCCGTGGTTCAACCTACTTTGTCCAGCAAAAAGACCTGCAATGCGTGTTGCGCCATTACCGGCGCGGCGGATTTTTTGCCAGGCTAATCAAGGACCGGTACTGGTGGTCGGGCTTATACCAGACACGTTCCTGGCGTGAATGGTATTTGCTGGGCCGGTTGCGGGAAAGAGAATTACCCGTACCGCGAGCGGTTGGTGCACGCGTGGTTCGCCATGGCCTGTTCTATCGTGCCGACTTGTTGATGGAGAAAATCCCGGACAGCGAGCCATTGTCACGGATTCTGACCCAGCGATCCATTGGTGATGCCCAGTGGCGCAAAATCGGTGCAACGCTGCGCCGGTTTCACCAACGTGGTGTGTTTCACGCCGATCTTAATGCCCATAATATCTTGCTGACCATGGAAGGCGATGTGTTTTTGGTGGATTTCGATAAAGGCGAGCTGCGTGCCACGCAAAGGTCATGGCAATTGAAAAACCTGCAGCGTTTACGCCGTTCCCTTGACAAGCTGAAATCACAAAATCCCGCTTTGAATGTTACCGACAGTGAGTGGGATAAACTTATGGCGGGTTACACCCAGCTTTGATAAAAAAGCGGTAAAATTTGTCTATCGTGCAGTAATCGATGCCTGCCGCTGTTCCGTTATTGGCTTTCCAGTATGCGATCGATTTCCGCCACATAACGCTCGGCAATGTTCTTTTGTTTTTCCAGTAGCGCGTGGGCGTTATTACCCAGCCGACGCCGGCGATCCTCGTCGGCCAACAACGCGGTTATTATTTTCCCGGTTTCATGGATATTTTTAACCTGTATGGCGCCATCGTGGTTCAGGAACAGCTGCGCTTCATCGTCGAAATTATCCATATAAGGACCGAAGATGATGGCGCTGGATAAAAAAGCCGGTTCCAGAATATTGTGGCCACCTGTTGGTACCAATGATCCACCCATAAAAACCACCTCGGCATGATACATAAACCGAATCAATTCACCGAGCGTATCCACAATATAGAGCTCGGTGCTTTGATCAACAGGATCGTTGCGGCTGCGAATGGCGACATTTAGCTGCAGTGGTTCAAGTTGTTCACGGATTGCAGCGAGTCGTTGGGGGTGCCGTGGGGCTATGACCAATAAGTACTTTTTCAGGTCATCCCTGTGCTGTTTCCAAAATTGCGCTATTTGCTGTTCTTCATTGTCGTGCGTTGAGGCGGCCAGTACGTAGTGGCGGTTGCCAAACGGGTGGGAATCGTTTTTCGGCAGGTTGAATTGGGCGCTGAATTTTATATTGCCAATGGTTTTGACTTTTTCCGGAGCCGCGCCAAGGGCGACATAGTTTTTGGTGTCTTGTTCAGAGCGTGTCAGGATCAGTGATGAATTCCGCAAGACGCAACGGTACAGGGACTTGACCCAGCCTGTGGTTTGCAGGGTGCGTTGAGATAAACGGCCATTGATCGTCAACAGCGGGATATTGTAATGCCGGCACGCACTAAACAGATTTGGCCAGATCTCAGTCTCCATCACCAGGACACATCGTGGCGATGTCCGTCGTAACAAGCGGTTAACGGCGAAACGGTAATCCAGTGGCAGGTAACAGTGCGTCATCTCGGAATCGGTGCCGTGGGTGGTGATAAGCTTGGCGGCTGCCTGTGCGCCGGTCGCGGTTGTGGTGGTTAGCAAGATGCCCGGCTGCGGATAATGCTGTTTGAGGGCGCGAATCAATGGTGTTGCGGCGTTAACTTCACCGACCGAAGCGGCATGAATCCAGAATGTTGTGGTATCCGGAACAACACAGCCAAATCCACAACGCTGGGTGATGTAACGCCATTGGCGGGCTTTAAACGCCTGGCCTATTGTGTAAAGGAATAATATCGGGAACAGCAGAATCAGCAACGCGCGATAGCGCAGTAGAGCAGAAGAATTCGTGCCGGGGCGCCCGGTGGGATCAGGGGAATGTCGGGCCATCAATATATCATTGTTGGTTTAATAAGGCGCGGCCTGGCCGTCGGGTTGGGTTTTGAACCGGCGATGCAACCATAAATACTGATCTGGTGCTCCTTTGACATGCTCGGCAATGACCTGATTGATTCGCGTTGCGTCTTCCACATCGTTGCCGGAAGGAAAGTTTTCCAGCGGCGGCAATATATCCAGGTTATAGCCGCGGGCGTCCGCCCGGCGTGTTGGAAAAAAGGGAATAACAACGGCGTTGCTCATTTTTGCAATGCGCGCGGTCGCGGTCAATGTCGCTGCGGGAACTCCCATAAAAGGCGCGAACACTGAGTTTTTGCGTCCGAAATCCTGATCAGGCGCGAACCAGCACACTTTTCCTTCCTTTAAAGTACGTACAAAGTTTCGCACGTCATGGCGTTGAATTAATCCCGCGAGATGTTTGATGCGGTTTTTTCGCATCACCGCTTCAAAAAGACGGTTACGGTGTTTTTTATACATATTAACGGTAGGTTCATCGATGGCCAGTAAGCGTCCACCAATTTCCGTGCAGGTAAAATGGGCGCCCAGTAACAGTATTGCGCGTCCTTCGGTTTTGGCTTTTTCTATATGTTCCATGCCGTGAATGTGCGCCAGCGATTTGAGGCGCGAGGTTTTGCCCCACCAGGACAAAGGTGTTTCCAAAATGGCCATACCCGCTGATTCAAAAACTTTTTTAACCAGTGTGTCAGTTTCAGTCCGGCTTAATTGGGGAAAACACAACGCTAAATTGGTTTCGGCAACGTGACGGCGCTGTTTTGCCAGCCGGTACATAAGCCGTCCTATCCATTTGCCGGCCCACATAAGCACCGGAAACGGTAGCAGAATGATTAAGCGTAGTACAACAAAGCCTGCGCCCACGGGCCAGTGACGTGGCTGCAACGCTAGACGCACGATACTCTCGGTCGGCTGTGTTTTGTGTTGTCGTGTCACGTTAACCGTAAATTGCCTGGGTTGTCGGTAAGGCTGGGAAACAATTTCTAATTTTTGTATTAACGAATGACGGTGTAACCGCTTTGTAGTTTATGGCGTCTCAGCGAATAAGCGCGGCGACGCTTTTGAACTGTTCATGTTTGGCATCACGCAGCCATTCAAACAGCACGGATTCGGTGCTTGTTATGATGATGCCGGCCTGGCGCATCCGTTCGAGTGCCAGCTGCTTGTTATTCGCAGAACGCGAATCCGTGGCATCCGCCGCCACAAACACGGTTTTTCCCTGCCGTACCAAATCCAGCGCGGTTTGCAGTACGCAAACATGCGCCTCGATGCCCACCAGGATAACTTGCTTGCGGTTTAACTTACTCATTGCCGTGGTAAAGCGGTCGGCGCCGCAACAGGAAAAACAGGTTTTGTCCACAGGTGTGACATCAGAGGGCAACGCTTCGGATAGAACCGGATCGGTGTGGCCCAGTCCCTGCGGGTATTGTTCCGTGGCCAGCAGCGGCACTGACAGGGTCCGGGCGGCCTTCACCAGGATCTCGCAATGGCGCAACAGATTATTCCGGTCGGCCATTGCCTGTAACAAGCGGGTTTGCAGATCCACCAGTACCAGTTGACTGGTGTGTGCACCGGCAATGACGGGTTCTATGGTGTTGGCCATATATCCCCTATTAATTACTGCAACCAGTTATTGACACGGTTGAGGTCTTCGGTACTCAGGGTGCCGGCGGCCTGCCTAAGTTTTAACAGTTGCAAGATATAGTCATAGCGTGAACGTGCGTACTGGCGTTGAGAGTTAAATAGCTCGCGCCGTGCATCCAGTACATCGACCGTGGTGCGTGTGCCCACTTCAAAACCCGCCTCTGATGCTTTCAACCGGCTTTCGCTGGACACCACCGCCTGCTGCAGCGCTTTGACCTGACTGATGGCGGACAACACACCCAGGTAAGCACTGCGTACGGACTGTTGGGTGGTGCGCCGCGCTTTTTCCAGGTTTTCCATGGCCCGGGTGAGGTTGTATTGGGCCTGTTGGATGTTAGCGCTGGTGGTGCCGCCGTTGAACAGGTTCATGGCGAATTGTACGCCGTATGTTGTTGTATCAGTGGTCTGGCTATCTGAGTCGTTATGACTATACGAGGTATTGAAGTAAAGTGTCGGCTTGTTACCGGAGCGCTGAAGGTCAACGACGTCCCGTGACTGTTGCACGAAATAGCGCGTCGATACCAGATTCAGGTTCTGTTCCAGCGCCAGCTTGGTCCATTCCTCGATATCGTTGGGTTCGGGTGATTGCAACGGTGTATTTTCCTGCAACGTCGACAACGAGTGGTGGTATTCGCCGGTAATGGCGCGCAATGCTTCCATTTCATTGTTCAACAGGTTTTCCGCCGAGATCAGTTGTGAGACGGACAGGTCATAGCGCGCCTGGGCTTCGTGTACATCGGTGATGGCCACCAGGCCCACTTCGAAGCGCTGTTTGGTTTGTTCCAGCTGGCGCTCGTTGGCGTTTTTTTCCGCTTTGGAGAATTCCAGGTTATCCTGGGCGCCCAGCACGCTGAAATACTGATTGGCGACGCGAATAATGAGCTCTTGTTCCGCCGCCTTGAAATCCGCGTCCGACTGTTTCACAAAATTTTCATTCGCCGAATGATTGGAACTGATACTACTATCGTAAAGGGGTTGTCTCAGTGTTACTGAATAACTCTTCGTTGCGCTATCGTTAGTATAATTAGTAGGCGCTGTGGGGTCGGTTGGGTTGGGAGGAATCACGGTATCACCAGAGTAATCGGTATAAGATGCGCTGAGCCCCACGTCGGGTAAATAATCCCCCCGGCTTTGCTTTACCGTTTCGTGTGCGGCGTTTCTCGTTGCCACCGCCGCTTGAAAGCTGGGGTCGCTTTGTTTGGCCAGGTTGTAAATGTCAATCAGGTTTTCAGCATGCGCGGCATTGGACAACAACAATGCCAGCAACACGGATACGAACAAAGACAGATTTTTATTTTGCATAATGCGGGTCACTTGTTAAATGGTATGGATTAATAAGTCGGCATCTGGGGGTCGATGGTGACCGCCCAGGCATGCACGCCGCCAGTAAGATTTTTGATATTGGTAAAACCTTCATGTTGCAGAAAATAACATACCTGAAGGCTGCGAACACCGGTATGGCAAATAACGACGATTTCCGTCTCGTGGTCCAGGTCACCCACGGCGTTGGGAATCTCCCGCATGGGGATCAGCCTGGAGCCTTCAATGTGACAGATGGCAAACTCCCAGGGTTCGCGCACATCCAGCAATAGTGGCTTGTTATCCGTTTGTTCCAGGTGTTCTTTTAACTCGGTAACACTGATATTTTCCATGGCATCATCATTCTCTCAGGAATATAAGAAAATGGTAATATGCCCGACGTTAAAATACAAACGATGACGGCGTTTCCACATTGAGTAGTGGCGGAATGACCGTTTCAAACAGTTCTTCCTGCGACCACTGGTTATCACTGATGCGGGTGATTAATTGGGCGCTCATTGCCGGTTGGGTGCCCACAATGACGAACAGCCGGCCACCGGTTTTTAGCTGGTGCTTAATGGTGTCGTTCATCACCGGCATGGATCCGGTCACGGCTATGACGTCATAACGACCTTTGCTAGGCCAGCCGTCGGCGCCGTCACCGATGTCGAGGGTGACGTTGGTTATATTTTGCTGGCGTAACTTTTGGGCGGCACGATTGGATAATTCCTGATCAATCTCAATGGATGTTACGTGATAACTCAATTTCGCCAGCAATGCTGTGAGGTAACCGGAGCCGGTGCCGATTTCCAGGACGGTATCGGTGGATTGTATGTCCAGCGCCTGCAACAAACGGGCTTCCTGAATCGGGCTCATCATTTGCTGGCCATTGGGCAGTGGAATATTGACGTCGGCAAAGGCCAGATCCTGGTAGGTATCGGGCACGAAAAATTCCCGGGGGACTTCCGCGATAACATTCAGCACGCGGGTATCGAGCACTTCCGCCGGGCGGATTTGTTGCTCGATCATGTTAAAACGGGCTTGCTCCATATCGGTTTCACTCATGGCTAATTGTTATTGTGGTTCAAAAAGAAGCAAAGGTTATGATGTTTCGTTGGTACTGGCAAGAGACAAATTGTCTTATCGTGGACCGTATTATAAGGATTTGCTGTTATTGTTGTTACTAATTTTTAGTTAAAAAACGACCGCTTATTCCTTTGATAACCGCAATTTGTCACAGTATTTTCATATTTAAACGGTTACGGCAAACCCGCGATATAGTATAGTTGATCCGGATTCGATAATTTTTGATATTTATCGAGCCAGGCTTTGATGGCCTTATCGGCGGCAATGAAAACCCGTCGCCGATGATCGCCTTGTACAAAACTTGGCGCATCGAACACAATGAGGGGGAGTGGTCCGTGGCAGCGTTCTGTCTGGCTACTGGTCATGCTGTTGTAACTTCACGAAACATAGTCACCCTTCCTTTGGTTGTTCTTGTATTGCGCCATAAAGACGGCGAATTACTAAGGTTTTGCAACTCTGCTTTCTGAATAACGCATAGGTCTGATATCAATTTGTCTGTCAGAAACTGCGCTATATTATGTAGTCAAGTATCACAAATTGCGTGTTGCATAGGTAGTTACGGCAGTAACTACTTAAATAGTTTTTTATTGCGAGCTTCGTCTGTGTATACTGGGTTTTGTGTACACTTTGATGGGCTAGCCAACGGCGGTCACTGACACAGGGTATAGATTGTTCTCATGGCGTGTCGTGTGTTAGCACAGTGAATGTGCGATACGTAAAGAGGTTCGAAAGACGTTAAGACAATGAAAGGCATAAGGGGGCTTACAAATGTTTAATAATCATTTTTACCAAAGCGGTAAGGCACGGTGGAAAATCGTGACCTTGATCGCTGTTACTACGCTATTTATTTTACCTACCTTGAGTTTCGCGAACAGCAGCATCGCCAACGCAGTGGCGTCTGCCTGCGCACCGAATCCCACGGTACCGGATGTGGGGTCGTGTTCCTCGTGCCACTCTACTACGAACAACCGGGGACGCAACGATTTAACCGCGGCGGGTCAGTGGGCATTAAGTTCGTCGACCTATATGAATTTTTGCCCCACCTCGACGCCAACTCCGCCGCCGGCACCAACGCCAACGCCAACTCCGACGCCAACACCGCCTCCGGGTATGTCGCCGACACCGACGCCGCCGACCATGGGAATGGGCAGCGGCGCCAGCGCGGATGACGATGATATGGATAACGACGATGACGAGCACGAAGCGGATGACGATGATGATGGCGGCAGCCGAAGTGGTTCTTTAAGATCATTACGCCGTAGCTTGAGTTCATTTCGTCGCGGAGGTGACGATTAGAGATACTCACAGGGGTGCCCGGAATCACGCCGGGCCCCCAAATTGAGTACACTTTCGAAATACTAAACCTACACCCACGTCTTAACGTCTTTGAAAAGGGTTGGTTCGCGCCAACCCTTTTTTTATGTTTTGCGCGCGTGCTTAAGGCGATGAAACTGATCATAAATTGATCACACGCGCGTGGCAAGGGCGCGGTTTTTCCCTCATCGCTTGTATCGCGGCCAAATATTCGCTACTGTTCACTGTCTCATTTCATTCAAAGCTAGGGGTGCCTGGCGGCGTTAGTTGCCGGCCAGCGCTGAGATTACACCCTTTGAACCTGATCCGGGCAGTGCCGGCGAAGGGAAGCGGTCCATCGCTGTCGTCGCGCTGTTCTGGTTACCCGGAAATCCGTTTAATTTAAATAGTATCAAGATAGGACAGCCAATTATGAGTGCGATAGTCGACGAGGGCCTGAGTCAAACGGCCAAAATCAACGATGCTTCCATCGAGCCGTTTCCCAATTCCAGAAAAATCTATATTGAAGGCAGTCGGCCGGATATCCGGGTTCCCATGCGTGAAATTACCCTGGCCAACACGCCATTGGCGCCTGGTAATGCTAATGCGGTTGAAGTCAACGCGCCTGTCACTGTTTATGATACGTCCGGACCTTATACCGATCCTGATTATTCCATTGATATTCGCGCCGGGTTAAAACCTGTCAGGCAAACCTGGATCGAGGAGCGCGATGATACTGAAGAACTGGCTGAATTAACTTCCGAATATGGTCGTCAGCGTTTACATGATGAGTCATTGCATGACTTGCGTTTCCAGCATTTGAAGCCACCAAGACGCGCCCGGTCAGGTTGTAATGTCACACAAATGCATTATGCGCGGAAAGGGATTATTACACCGGAAATGGAATTTGTTGCGATACGGGAAAACATGCGGCTTGAACAGGCGCAGGAGCTGTTAAAGCAACAACACCCGGGACAGTCATTCGGCGCGGCGATTCCCCAACAAATAACCCCGGAATTTGTACGAGACGAAGTGGCCCGCGGTCGTGCAATTATTCCCGCTAATATCAATCATGCCGAACTGGAACCCATGATCATCGGCCGCAATTTCCTGGTGAAGATCAATGGCAACCTGGGTAATTCGGCGGTAACTTCGTCTATCGAAGAGGAAGTGGATAAAATGACCTGGGGTATTCGTTGGGGCAGCGATACTATTATGGATTTATCCACCGGCAAAAATATCCACGAGACGCGCGAGTGGATCATTCGCAACTCGCCGGTCCCCATCGGCACAGTGCCTATTTACCAGGCGCTGGAAAAAGTCGATGGCAAGGCCGAAGAACTGACCTGGGACATTTTCCGCGATACCCTGATTGAACAGGCGGAGCAGGGCGTTGACTACTTTACTATTCACGCCGGCGTGCTGTTGCGCTATGTCCCGCTAACCGCCAGCCGCACGACGGGCATTGTATCCCGCGGTGGTTCCATTATGGCCAAATGGTGCTTGGCGCATCACCAGGAAAATTTTCTTTATACGCATTTTGAAGATATTTGCGACATCATGAAAGCCTATGATGTGTCGTTTTCCCTGGGCGATGGTTTGCGTCCCGGTTCCATTGCCGATGCCAACGACGCCGCCCAGTTTGGCGAACTGGAAACCCTGGGCGAGTTGACAAAAATCGCCTGGCAGCACGACGTGCAAACCATGATTGAAGGTCCCGGCCATGTGCCCATGCATATGGTCAAGGAAAACATGGACAAACAATTGGCCGTTTGCGATGAAGCGCCGTTTTACACCCTGGGCCCACTGACCACCGATATTGCGCCCGGTTACGACCATATCACCTCGGCCATCGGCGCGGCCATGATCGGCTGGTTCGGCACGGCCATGTTGTGCTACGTCACGCCCAAGGAACATTTGGGGCTGCCCAACCGGGATGATGTCAAGGAAGGTATCATCACCTACAAAATCGCGGCTCATGCCGCCGACCTTGCCAAGGGACATCCCGGCGCGCAAATTCGGGATAATGCTTTATCCAAGGCGCGTTTTGAATTTCGCTGGGAAGATCAGTTCAACCTGGGACTGGACCCGGACCGTGCCCGTGAATTCCACGACCAGACCATGCCAAAACAGGCGCATAAAGTCGCGCACTTTTGTTCCATGTGCGGCCCCAATTTCTGTTCCATGAAGATAACCCAGGATGTGCGTGATTTTGCTGCGCAACAGGGAATTGGTGATGTGGAGGTTGCCCTGGAGAAAGGATTGAAGGAAAAAGCGGACGAATTTAAACAGCAGGGCGCGGAAATCTATAAACCACTTTGACAATGCCGGGGCGCATTGACAATACAGTCAATCCGTCGGTTTTCTTTCATTGAACCAATATGCCAAACAGGGACGTTGGCATTTCCAGCAGGGGTAATCACACCCAGGAACAGCTTGCCTATAATCAGCAGTGGAGCGGGTCACGCTTCCATTGACCCGTATCAATGCGCGTCCTACCAGTTGCCTTACATTGAATCCAAGGATTGAACCAACAAAGGAGGTTGGTTATGCGGGTCAACCGGTGTGGCAGGTGGATGCCATTGCTTGTTCTTTTTTCAGTCTTACCTTCCGTTGCCAGAGCCGACACTATTAACCAGGCCGCGATGCTAAGTATTACCTGTGCGGGGTGTCACGGCACCGACGGGCGAAGCACCGGCGCCATTCCCGGCATTGCCGATAAATCAGCTGACTATATTGAAAAGGCCATGCTCGATTTCAAAGCGGGAAAACGCCCGTCGACGATTATGGGTCGGCATGCCAAAGGTTATAGCGATGCTGAAATCAAACTCATTGCGGAGTACTTCGCCAGCAGGAAATCACCAGAGACGGTAAAATGACAACACCACTTTCGCGGCGGCAGTTTCTAAAGATGGGTGGCGTGCTGGCATCCGCCGTTTGGCCGTTAGCTTCGATGGCTATCAGTAGCAGACCCAGGTCTCACGTCGTGGTCGTAGGCGGCGGCTTTGGCGGTGCCACTTGCGCCAAGTATATTAAGAAGTTTGCCCCGAATATTGAAGTAACCTTGATTGAACGCGACAGGCGGTTTGTGACCTGTCCGTTCAGTAACCTGGTTTTGGCGGGCGTCCGTGACATGGCATCCATTACCCATGGCTATGACAACTTGAAACGCCATTATGGTATCAATGTGGTCTACGACGAAGTGACTGCCATTGATGCGGAAAAGCGCAGAATCAGAACGAAAGCAGGCACTACTTTCGACTACGACCGTGCAGTGGTATCACCGGGTATTGATTTTCTTTGGGATGAGGTGGAAGGGTACTCGGCGGATGATGTAACCACAATTCCGCACGCGTGGACGGCGGGGGAACAAACCGCGTTGTTAAAAAGGCAGTTAACCGCGATGGATGATGGCGGCACCGTTATCATTGTTGCGCCACCCAATCCGTTTCGTTGTCCGCCGGGACCCTACGAGCGGGCCAGCCTGATTGCCCATTATTTAAAACGACACAAGCGCAGATCCAAGGTCATTATTCTGGATGCAAAAGACAAATTTTCAAAAAAGCCATTGTTTACGGCGGGGTGGGAAAAGTTATACCCCGGCGTGATCGAGTGGGTGCCCGGCACCGGGGGTGGAATCGTTTCCCGGGTGGATGCCCGTGAGATGACGGTCTATAACGAGGTGGGGGAAGCCATCAAGGGTGATGTGATCAATTTTATTCCCCATCAACGCGCCGGGACGATTGCCCGTCAAGCCGGGCTTACCGATAGCGGTGGCTGGTGCCCTGTTAATCAGAAAACCTTTGCGTCCAGGCTGCTTAACAATATCCATGTTATCGGTGATTCTGCCATTGCCGCTCCCTTACCCAAGTCCGGCTATGCCGCTAACAGTGAAGGCAAGATGTGCGCCGCCGCGGTCGTTGCCGCCATTAACGATATTGACATGCCGGACCCTTCATACAGCAATACCTGTTACAGTCTGGTGGCGCCCGACTATGGTATATCCGTGGCGGCGGTTTACCGGCTGGCTGATGATAAAATCGTAAAGGTAAAAGGTGCCGGTGGACTCAGTCCCGAACAGGCCGATGACGCCTTTCGCCAGGCCGAAGCGTTATACGCGACAGGATGGTATTCCAGTATTACGCAGGATATGTTCAGTTAACAGCAAGAACCATTTTATTCCACAAAACGTTCTCGGGTGTCATCGTCGGGAATATAACACTGTTCATATTTGCCGAACCATTGGTAGCGGTGCCGGCCGATAAAGTCATAGACAGCGTCACGCATGAATGCCGGTACCAGTAAAAATACCGACAGCAATGGCCACGGCATGGAAAGTTGGCGTGCGATGCGTAAAGCGGCAGCGGATTTACGATAAATCTTGCCATTATCCAGCAGTATCATGGAATTCAGGCCGGTATCTTCGATATGGTATTGCTCCATCATCTGTTGGCCCCTGGCGGATTGCAACGGACAAAAATAAAAGCGTTTCTCCCGGTCTCGATTAATAACAAATCGAACACTGCTGTGGCAAAATTTGCACACGCCATCGAACAATAAAACCGGGTTGGTGTTGTGCTCAGTATTCATTAAATTGCATTATCTACCGGTAAGACTGGGAATTAGGACCAGGTTGGTTCAACGGTATATGTAACGGTAAAATCCAGTCCGCCGGGCCCAGATCCCGTTTGATGCGGGTGAGATCTATCGATGGATTGACCATGGGTGCCGGCGGTCTGCCGTTCAGTGATACATAGTTGTCAACGCGGACCTGGACATCGTCGATATGGTAGTGGCGTGCCCATAATTTCTCAAGATAATAGGCGAATTGCAGGATCATATCCGGTTGTGTGGCCATTTTCCGGGCCTGGCGCGGAGTCAGATAGTCTTCCGGTCTAACATACCAGTTTTTACCGCTTTTGGGGTCAACGATGGTGAAATCCGCGAATCCCTCCTTGTCGCGCAGCTTCATTTGCCATGCAAACCGATGACCCTGTTCATTCCAGTTGACGTTGCCGGGGTAGAAAAAGTGGCGCAGGGGTATCAGGACTTGAAATAAAAACCACATCGTTATAAACCCCATCACACTGACTTGCAGCCATGGCCGGTTGCTGTAATACAGGGTGTTGTGATTGGTGGGTATGGCGTGAGGATTTGGCTTTGCTGCGGAATTTGTGTTGGTTAACAACGATTGGACTTTGTGCCACAGCTGTTTTGGCCAATCCGGGTCAAAGAATACCAGGGTGCCAAACAGTGTAAACCACGGAAAAATACCGATGTTAAAGGTAAAGTGATTGAGGATATGAAAACAGGTGTAAATAACAAAAATCGCCAGCCGGGTTTTTCGCCATAGCAACAGTGGCGCACCTGCGATGTGTAACAGAATAACACCGTAAGCGGCAACGGCGATGGCCCAATCCTGCGAGTAAAGGTAGCCGACAATGGGCATATCCGCGCGCGCCGTCAGCCACGTGCGTAGCGGTTCCAAATTGAGCCAGTCGGAATTAATTTTAACGACGCCGGCGTAAATATAGAGAATTTCAAATTGGGCACGTAATATCCATAGTGACCAGGCCGGCACCCGGTGATCGCGCATGGTAGGCCGAAGCCTGGCGTCAACGGAAAAAAAGCGGTGAGCGGGTAATATGATTAACAGCAAGCTGACCAGGATAACCAGATAAAAATGATTAAGATATCCAGTCTGGTCCAGCAAAAACACATAACTGAAAGCGATGCAGAACAGTATCGTGCTAATTCGATATAAAAAGCCGATCCCAATAAAAAACGCGAAAACACCCATCACGGCAAAGTGATAGTACATACCGTCACCCGGCCACGGTTGTACCCACTCGAAACCATAGTATTTAAAATAAAAAGCCGGCGTGATATATAGCCGGTAGATCCAGTCATGCAGCCAGTAGCGCAGAACCTCTGACAGCATAATGACGCCAAAACCAATGCGAAACACGACCAGAAAGGAACAGTCAACGGGTTTGAACAGTGCGGTTTTTAACTGATTGACTGACATGGGAAATACGGGAAGGCGTGCCGGAGAATACTGTGACGAATCGACATTTGTGCTTTTGTCTGATCAGCGGTTTTTTTTGTTAAATTGTGAGCTCAGCGCTGTCTACGACTTATTACAAAGTTTCTCAGTATGCGAAAACCGTTATAAAAGTCAACCGTAGCCCTGCGACTGTGAATGTGCGAGGCGTCAATTCACAGCTTTTATTAAAAATCCGTCGGTTTCCTACCGATAATATTAGAAACTGTTTAATGAACTCAGAGTCTCACTGAGAAACCCCGGTAA
>JASFOJ010000117.1:0-15235 GCA_050116575.1 Gammaproteobacteria bacterium
AATACCTGTTTCAGCAGTGGTATCAATTGTAAGCTTTTTGCGGAATGTCCAATCTTCGTTCCACCAGGCGAACGCCGAGCTTGAAAAGACAAAATTAGCGAAAAGCAAAACCGACAGAATGATTTTTTTATTGGATATTTTCATTTTCTACCAGAGGTTTTTTAGGTCGATGTGATAGAGGCGTACCCCGTTGCACGAATAGTGTGGCGGATTATTGTTGCAGATTGATGACAGCCGGTTTTTGGCCAGTCAATGAATAATCAATACAAACCGCAATGACGGGATAACCATAAACTGTAGAGGCCAACGTTAGAGTAACGATCAATAATCAGACAGCATGGTACAATTGAAGTGTTACATTTTGACAGTAACAAGGCCGATCAAATGACTGCCGGTATAGCCAACAAATCCAGTTTTTAAACTACCTGACGTGATGTCATATCCTGTTGCTGTTCTGGCAACCAGGTTTCAATGATTTCGACAATTCTTTGTGACGCTATGCCATCCCAGTTTTCCGGGATATTACCTGCCTTGCCGCCGGTGTACGTGATATGTTGAAATGCGGTCAGTATGTCCGCCACATCAGTTCCCACGATGGTATTGGTGCCTTCCGTTACCGTAATGGGCCGCTCGGTATTTTCCCGTAGGGTTAAACAGGGCACGCCCAACGATGTCGACTCTTCCTGAATACCTCCCGAATCGGTGAGGATCACACGAGCCCCCGCCATCAACCCGAGCATTTCGAGATACCCCACAGGATCCATAACATATAACCGGTGATTATCCAGCAAGCTATTCAGAGCAAATTCATTGATACGATTTCGTGTTCGGGGATGAACAGGAAAAATCACCGGCAAATTTCTGGAGATCGTATTGACCACCTCCAGCAGCCGTTTTAGTGTTGCGCCGTCATCGACATTGGACGGACGGTGCATGGTCAATAACACATAACCGTTTTTCCATTGTTTCCTGGTCACCGCATAACCGGGAACAAGTTTTTCGACAGAAACCGCCCTGGGTAATTGCTGCTTCAGGTTATCTATCATTACGTTACCGACGAAGTGTACGCGGCTTTTGTCGATACCTTCTTTTTCCAGGTTAAACAATGCCTGCCTTTCCGTAGTGAACAGCAAATCGGAAATCTGGTCCGTTAACACGCGGTTTATTTCCTCGGGCATGGACCGGTCAAAACTGCGTAAACCCGCTTCCACATGAATGACCGGAATACCTTTTTTAACAGCAACCAGAGAGCACGCGATGGTGGAATTAACGTCTCCCACCACTAGTACCGCCGCGGGCTTTTCCTCATCCAATACCGGTTCAAAACGTCTCATAACTTCCGCAGTCTGTACGGCGTGGCTTCCCGAGCCCACTCCCAGGTCTATATCCGGCTCGGGAATTTGCAGCTGGTCGAAGAATGTTTGCTTCAGGGACTGGTCATAGTGCTGGCCGGTGTGCACCAACCTGGCGGCCAGCTTTTCCGAGCCCGCCATGGCTTTCATGATGGGAGAGATCTTAGTGAAATTTGGCCGAGCTCCCACTACGCACATAATAAGTTGTTTCATGTTTTACGGTCCGTTTGTCTGTTCATTAGCTAATTGTTGTCTTTTCTGCTATTGCCGTTGTCGTCGTCCGAAGACTGTTCATCGCCCAAACCAATAACAAACACTTCAAGATACGACAACGCGGCATCCGCCACCGGCGTATCCGTGGTTGCGGATTCCGACGTACTGGCGACCGTTTCTTCCGCGGACTTACTGGCCGAGCTTGCCACGTCACTGACACCTGACAGGCTACCCGCCAAACTGGCGTTACCGGTGGGTACACCTACAGCAACATTAAACTCAATATTTTCAGCACCGACCACTTCGCGCGCGCCAATAGTAACGTTGGCGCCCGCTATACCCGCATCACCCGCATCCACAATGCCATTTATTGCAAAAAGATCCACGTCCCCGGCGTCCACATCGCCAGTGGCAATGGCCCGAATACCGCTGCCGTTAATAGCGCCGGCAAAATCAATCACCACATTACCGTTAACATCAAAACTAACATTAGGTTCAGGTGCCGAGACAGCGGTCTTAGCACCCCGACCTGCATCGATATCGCCATAAGATGACCACATCAGGATATCTCCACCGAATAAGGTAAATACCCGCGACTGATTTACAATGTAGTTTCCATCCGTGAATGTATTTATGCTGCCTTCGCGTTGTGCAACAACCCCTAACTTATTGGCTTTCTTCGTTGACTGCGCCAGACCACCATTTACCATCCCCCCTGGCACCAAAAGATCAATATCTCCGCCATCCAGGGTATAGATTCGGCTGGCGTACATGGTCAAATTCCCGTCATAATTATTAATATCCGGGAACAAACTGGATATGCTATCAAATCCGCGTGAATAGTCCTGCGATCCGGTATTGCTGGCGTAGCGGCCCGACTCCCGCAATTCAGTAAAAAAGGAATGAATAATAACCGGCCGTTGCTCTCCTGATGAAAGTCGCGCAAATTGTTGTAGCGTATCTTTAGTCACAACCGGTTCACTACCAACACCATTTACTTTGTTAAGTTTAGCTACCGCGTCGTGTTGGTATTCAAGGGAAGCACCCAGCCTGTCAATGTCACGGCTCTCCATTCCAACGCGTTGTTCGAATTCCTGCTTTTGCGCGTCTGACATTACCGTATATTCATGGTAAGCATCCAAGGGCGTTAACGCGGTTTTGTTTAACTCATTTTGTACCTGCTGTGCGAGCTCTGCGGACTGGCGGTCAAAAGTCACGATATCGTGGAATTCCTGCACATCCTGTTCGCTGATATTTAACTGTTGCAGGAACACCATGCGTTCCGCGGAATCCGGACTAAAATGCTCCTCAAAGTAGGCCAGAGCGGAACCGTCATTCAATTGCTGATTACCGCTCAAATCACGAAGGGACTGAGTAAATGCCGGCTGGCGCAAATGGACTTTCAGATAATCAGCCATGAACTGCTGGTAATCCACACCGTCTCCTATCCCCGCCATGGCGATGATATCGGCACCCGAATCCGGCAACGCCGGATTTTGGAGGTTACCCAATGTTGCAATGCCGGCAGCGCCACCAAGATCGATATGGCGCTTTGCTAACAGGTCCAGTCGGCCCGGGCCAAAAATCTCAATCCGGTTTTTGACATTGTTATCGGGATTAAACCGGATATCACGGCCAGCGTAAAAGACAGAATAATCTTCCTCTTGAACGTGCTGTGCCTGGAAATCCACATCCTGGATGTCGTTTCCGGCAATGACCCGCGCCTGTTCGGCCAATTTAAATTTTCCGGTGATGTTACCTGTGTTTGCAATGATATATACGGGATTGTGGTCACCCAAATGCAGCGGCGTTGGATTATGCTCATCCTGCAAAGCTTTTGCGTCCAATACAATTCCCTCAGTATGGGGCCTGGTGGGTGATGGCTGAGACAGTGGATTTGCATCGGACATATACAATATTTGATCAGTAGCAACATCATTTTCCGCAATTAAAGTTAGATCGCCCTTTTGAGAGGGAAATAACACGATATTATTTTTAATGGCTATATCGCCGTTAAACGCGTTAACATGCAGCGTAGGTGCATATACAGACAAGTAACCCGATAGTGTTGCAGTACTGCCAAATGAGTCAGGATAAAGCAGCTGCAAACCCGATGCCGTTTTTGGTTGCATTGTGACATCACCAGCCAGACTATTAATGTTTACTTCCGCGTCCTCTGTATAACTGGCAAAGAAGGAAACAAAATTACCTCCGTTTATCCCCAGAGAAGCTGCGGATCGCGGTAACAACATCGGGCTGACGACTGATCCCACGACAATATCCCGGTTTGCGTTTACCGTCGCCGAGCCATCACCCATGATAATAAATGTCGGTTTGGGATTTATCTCTTCATTTTTCCTAAGGCCACCGCCGGCCTGTAAATGGATGTCACCGGCATTGGCAAACAACCCTCCGCCTTTGAAGTCACCACCCGCTTGAACCGTGAGATCACCCCCACCAAAAACTGTAAGATCCGATGTGTCGGCACCGGTTTGGATACCGGTAGTGGGAATACTGAATGATACGTTTTCAATATCGGCACCTGCTTCTATATCGATATCGCCACCACCAAATGCCGCTATGCCTTGTTCAAACCGCGCAACATCAATTGCCCATTCGGTATTGACGGGAGTCGTAAAGTACTGCTTTCCTCCCTGACGCCACATCCATGGCACCACCATCTGTTCGGGAATAGTCTCCGAGACGATACTGCCATTCGCCGCAATACGGATATCGCCGCCGTTTTCCGGAAACTCATTAAAGCGCGCTCCAGCAGATAATTCAGTGAAGGGGAAACGGGGAAGACGCAGTACCTGGCCGTCCAGCGTATGAATACCGCTGGTGAAGATCGTTGAGCTGCTATCAGCTAACTTAAGATCACCAGCAATATGAATATCTATATCCCCTGTACCAGTTCGAACGGTTGTTCCTGATGCAAGTGTCATATGGGCATCCGATCTGTACAGCATACTGTGTGGATTGACGCTATTAATGTCAGCACCGGATGTCAATTGGTAACTCCAGGATTCTCTGGTATCAAGCCGTTGCCTTTCTGTAGATGGCAAACCGGGGCGAGGCGGTGGTAGTACTTCCACGAAATATCCATCCGTTAAACTGGACTGTAAGTCCAACGCACCACCAGAACGGATGCTCAGCACTCCCGGTACGCTTTTGCTACCGTATTTCCAGTCATACAAATCCCAGCCTGATTCAACATTTAACGCAAGAGCATCACCGGTTTTTATTTCCACGCCGGGCATAATCCGGATCCTGTCGTCGATGCTACTGTCGCTCATTTGGTTAATAGCATCCAGCAAGGCAGGCGCGCTATTTAACATATAGTCCTGGGTTTCAGCGGCAATGCCATCGACAAAAATTCGATCAATAGTAACTTGGCCGTTAACACTAGCGGGTAACTCGCTATCGTCATAAACCTTAAACGCCTCAACATCGATGGTTTTCGCACCACTGATGCTGGTAACGGTATCACCAAGATCAAGTGTGGACACATTGTTCTGTGCGACTCTAAAGTGAACCTTACCGTCCGCCATTACCGGTTGACCATCGGCAAGCAACGGCTCACCCTGGTAATCCAGCAACTGCTTGCTACCCCCGACATTGATCACGGCACCCTGCTCATTGTCAGGACCAGCAATTGTTATTGCTCCCGTTTCACTGGATAGTAGTACCGTGCCGCCTTCACCGTCCTCGCCGCCATTACCTTTAACATCGGGATCATAAGCCGTTGCGCTTGCGTTGATATAACTCGTGCCGTGCGCAGCGATATCATCACGGGCGTAAAATTCAACGCGGCCTCCTTTAGTACCGGTGGCGTCGATGAGGGTATTGGCAAGATCAATGGCGCCCTGATCGGCGGTTAACGTCAGGTTGTGAGCTATAATGTCGAGTGGGGAACCATCGCCCGCCACGGTCATGTCACCGTGTCGGAAACGGATATCCCGTGATTCGTTAAATTGCCCGTCATTGAGCATACGGTTTAAAGCGCGAAAATCTTCAATATCGTTTAAGTCACTCGCATCCAGATTCAGATAGGCGGGATCACTGGAATCAATATAGTTATTGATATCCAGTACAAAGCTCCCTTTTCTAAAACCATCCTGAGCATTTGCCAACAGGGTTCCCTGGAAACTGTTTTCTATCAGCGTCGGGTTGGCGGGGTTACTATTGTCAATTCTTCGCGGACCGCCACTTAGAATAGCAATGGATCCGGCATCGTTGCCGGCGGCACTGCCATTAGGAGTAGCCCCGGACACATCTATCAAGGAACCGCTTTCCAGAATGGCGAGACCGTTTTCAGCCTTAATCGTGACATCACCTCCCCAGGAGCTGATCAATATTTCGTCACCCATTAATTTGGTACGACCGGCAACGTCAATGTGCGCATTGCCTCCCAGACGAACATCGCCGTTAACGCCATCCGCGTAAATGTCGATCGATCCGGAAGGTGCGATGATTGGCGCATCGATATCCACACTGCTGCCAGATATTGTGACCTTACCGCCCAATGATTGAACCTCCGGTAACGGCGGCATATTACTTTGCCCTGGTAAAGAATAGGTAATGGCATGGCTGTTACTACCTGTGTTAGCGCTTATATTTAGATCGGCGCCGGTAGCCACTGTCATACGTTGGGCAGTCATATTGATGGAGCCATCGACGTCGATACCGCCGTTGCCTGCTCCGACTATCTCCCGGTCTGCTGTGATATTTAGCATATCAAAGCCATCAATAGTAAACAGGCCGCCTTCAATTTTTATGTTACCTGCCGCCGGATTTGTATCCGTTTGTTGTGCCTGGCCGGCTATTACATTCAATTGGTTGTTATTGTCATTGGTGCTGGCACCAGTAAACTCAATGTTTTGCGCATTGTTGAATGTAATATTATTGGCTGCCAGGACACTGTCCAGTGCATCGTCTGTTGCCACAAGACCGGGTGACTGAAGAATCAAATCGTTAATAAACGGATTACCGTTGTTATCTAACCCAACACTATTGCTCAACGCGATGGCGTTGGGACTTACCAAGATCAACTGGTTAAGGGACAACGAATCACTATCGTTGTCAGCCAGGCTGTTAATAAAGTCTGCGGTCAAATTCAACCCGTCGTTACCTGTATGGCCCAAGTTTATTTGGTTTGCGCCGAAAGTGATGGAGCCACCGCCAGCGCTAATATCCCCCTCTAACGCAACATCCTGGCTAGACTCGACAATGATCGATGATGATGAAGCGATTTGCGCACCGGTTTCGATTACGACGGTTGCGTCGTTGGTGCCAACATTGGATCGCTGTATATCAATATGGGAATTTTGGGATACACGAACCATGGCGCCATCGCCATCCAATACAATGTCCCTGGCAGGCCTGTTTATCTCTCCTGAAGAACGCAGGGCGCTGCCTGACTGCAATAAAATATTGGGCTCTGTTGCCTGTAGCGGATCCGAGCCCTTTGTTGCCAATATAATTTCAGGTGCTGTTAGTTCCACGCCGTCCGCGAAAACTATATTTTCAGCAGTACTGTCAATATTAGTGACTTTGACGGTTTCATCACCGGATTGCTTTTCTCCTATCGTGCGCGCACCACCGAGTAACAAGCTTTCTGCTGCCAGTCTCTGCAGTTCATCGCCTGTTAGCTCAACGGCGTCAGTAGCTCCTGATTTTTCCCGCACAATACGAAGCGATGATGTGGAAATATCAACGTCAGCTCCCATGCCGGTGTAATCTGTTCCGCTTGCACCTGCGCTTTTGATGGTCTGCGGTGCCGACATAAATGTGCCTTCCAGGGTAATTTGATCCGTTGCGTCAAGGGACAATACGCCCGCGTCGCCGGGCAAGCGCGGCAGTATGAACGTATCAATCTCCTGTTTTTGTGTCAGAAAATTACTCAAACTTGTTTCCCGAATCTCGGAACGAAGATGTGCATAATTACCGGACCTGACAACAAACCCACCGGCCAACTGGTCTTGCAAGGTGGTATTCATGGTAGTGACACGGCCGGACACTATTGGCGCCCCATCCAGGGTTTGAAGATTCAACCCGCTGGGCAGGTTTTGATAACCCGGTTGAGCAGTAACCAATACGGCGCCGGGCAACAATGCGTAGCGCGCCGGCAACAAGGGATACTCTCCTGCTTCCAACGTAACAAACTGATTGGCACCATCCTTTATTGCCACAGATTCATCGAGACTGAAACTTAAACCGGGTTCTATGTCCCAGCCCTCATAGATATTGGCATCGTAAGGCGCATAGCTATTTTGCAACCATGGCAATAATGCATAGGTGTTTTCCGATTGGGCAACGGCCGCGGAGGTTACGTCTTTGCTGCCACCCGGACCTTTCACAAACTCAAATCCCACCAATTCCCCACCACCACTGATATCTACAACAGCTTGAGGATCGACTTCCACTGAATCCGCAGTCAGAGACAGATGTTGCTCCGGTGCCGACCCATACCCTTTCGTGGTATAAATTGTCCTGTTGTTTGCGCCACCAGCCGCGGTGTAGTTCCAGGTATTTCCACCTTGGGAAGTTTCTCCAAAAGGAACTAACTCGACATCGGCGGCGGTCTGAGTAACACTGCCTTCCAGCAAGTTAACAGCCGATGGCGTATTATCGTTGGCGCCGACCATATCAATTTCACCCAATGGCGCTTTAACCACGCCACCCTGGTTAATAATATTGGCCTGTAGCGTGATTTTGCTTCCCGCTGATAACACTGGCACTGGATCGAAATCAACATCAGTCCGTTCAATATTAATTACACCGTCATCCGCCATACTTAATAGTGTAAAATCAGACTGCGTCGCAGCATAAAGCTGGTTAGCGCGTATATTAATATCACCGTTGACCGACACACCACTATTACTGCCACGCAAGCGAACGTCACCCAGGCTATGAACGGTGAACGTATCGACATTTTGCAGCAACATATTCCTCGTAAGCTCAACCAGATAAGTATTGTCGCCACCAACCAGTAATTTTTCAGGCCCCGCAGTGACAGGAACCGCGCCCGGTACGCCATCTGCGCCGCTTATGACAACATGTGGTGCATTTAGGCGTACTTCCTCGCCGACCCCATTCGACCCGGTATCTGTAATCTCAATTAACGATGAGGCAACGGAGATAGACCGACCCATGTCAATATCCACACGATTATCGAACTGCAAGGTATCTGAACTCGATAAAGCCAGGGAATCAAAGCCTGATGATTGCAATTGGTCAACAGCAAATGATCCATTACCGGATTCCAATGGCGGCAAATCAGGACCTGTACTAGGGGCCGTGGAATCCGAAGACAGTGAACCTATTAACAGGGTCCAGGCGGTATTCTCAGTAGATGTGTATCCGAAACTCTCCCTGGGTTCGTTGAAAGAAAATGCATCGGCGAGCCTGCTATTCAGTGTTACATTGAGCGTGCCCCCCGTGGCTTTTTTATCGCCCACTGACGCCTGCATATCGCTAAGTATCCGCAGGCCCTCTGAAGCAGATACGCTGATACTGCCGGCGTTACTGGAAAGTTCCCGACGCTCATAGCGCCCCCCGGTAGCCTGGCCATCTTGATCCACATGAACGGGCGTTAATACATCAATGGTTTCCGTAGTTCCTGACACATTCAGCTGCGCGCCGGCCTCAAGATCCGCAAAACCGCCCTGCGACAGAATAGCGATGTCACCACCATCATATATTTCGCCAATCAGCAGATTTTCTTCGTTAGGTTGTAACTGGGCAACGCCAGCGACAGACAGGTGACTTGTTGGACTTAGCACTACACCGCGATCCGGATCGAATGGCATTACCACTTCGCTACCAGTGAGCCTGGAAAATCTAAAGTCTGATAACAACGAGATGGCGCCCCCTGGCGCCTTTATGTCGCCATTGATCAGCAACCTGCCGTTAGTCGACATGGTAACGAACGCCAACGGTTCTGTTTCTATGGACACCGAATCCGGTACTTCTAGCACCGGTAAGGGTGAGTTAAGTTGCGATATAACCGCAGACAGTTCCAGACTGACCGGTGGGCGCAAATGATCTGGCAGTACAACAGGATCGGCAAAATCACTCAGCAAAAGGTTATTGGGCTGGTTCTTAAAATTATTCGCCACGATATAATTATATGAGCGGGGCTGTATGGAGATTCCTTCCGTCAGAATCAGGTTACCGGCATTGGCGTTTATTGAGTAATTGGAAAATCCTCCCGATTGAAACAGGGAAACTGGCACATTTACCATATTCAGGTCGTTTATACTTGCCAGGATAGAGTCCCTGTCCGGTGCCGCATTTTCAGATAGGGGCTTAAGAAATTCGTTGAAAATAACCTGTGGCGAAACGTTGATGTCCGGCGGCGTTCCTAATGCCCCCCAGGCATCAAACATCAGTCCGGCCAATTGCTCCTTGTTAATATCCTCAAACGCAATGTCAGGATTGCCGGATTCTGACCGCAGGGTTCGCAACGCCGTGTTATAGTTTTCCAAAAGGCGGTCTGCAAGGATGTCCGCACTGTCGTTATCAATCAAATTATCCTGGCGTTGCCCCAAACCAGCACCGCCACCCGGTAAACTACTACCACCCGGCGAAACAACAATCTCCGGGAACGTCAGTTGAAGACTACCGCCCTGCGCTAATGAGAAGCTTTTTAAATTGAGGTTCTCGCCAACAGAGAAATGGGAATCGGGGCTAAGGTTAATGGTTATATCACCACCCCGACCGGCGGTATATTTCCCATTGGATTGCAGCCATGCGCCACCCGAGGCATCAATCGTCACGTTGTCGCCGATGCGCGCTACACCATTTTGGCTTTCCAGCTTAACGCTGATATCACCGCCATTAAAAATAGTCGGCGCCGAATAGTCGATGTTCAGCCCGTTGACGGGATTGTACGGTGAATCGTTGGTCCACAAGCCTTCCGTTACCAGGCTAGCATTGTCCGATATCACAACTTCGGCCAGATCAGCGTCATTGAGCTTCAGAAAATTCGCAACAGCGCCAGACGTATTGCTTTTTCTCAATTGAAAATCAAACGAGGGGTCCGGATAGTTATTCCAGTCCCGCGCCAGTAAGTCTATACGTCCTCCCGGCGCGCCAATGTCAGCCGCGATCTCGATTTCCCTCGCTCGAACTTCCAGTGCGCCCCCTGGATTTAACGCCAGGTTCTCATTGAGCAGAAATATTCCGTTACTGTAGACCTTCAGTCGATCGAAACCGTTACTCTCAAAGATGCCTGTGGAAAGGAAAAGCAAATTTTCATTCTTTGGCTGTAGCCCCTGATCCATAAGATCGGTCAGATTGTCAATATAGTCCTGGCCTGTAAGCACAACATGGGGCGCAATATAATTTGCCCAGTCCTTACTGTTTTCGTTTTGCCCTCCCGGGTCGCCGATGATCAGTTCACCGCCACGGGGCTTGCTGTCAAGATCGCGCTGATAACGTCCAGGTGTCGTACGGCCAACCAGGTTTCCCCAGATTTGCGGATTATAGGCATTGATCTGAACAATACCCGCATCCTTGCCCTCCGTATAAGCAGGCTCGAAATAACCAAGCCTGCCGCCCCTCACCCAGCGCTGTTCTGTATTCCATTTGCTGTTGCTGCGTACTACCTGGCCTTCAATGTGGTCATAAATCATATTTGGATCAGCTTCGCTGATTTCCACAATCTTACCGTTGGAAACCACATGCGTCGTATTGATGTATCCACCCTGATAATTGATCGCACCTCCGGAAACATCAATGGTCACGTTCTTATCCATAGTCACGTTACCCAACGAACGAAGAACGACACCTCCACCGCTTGTACTCCGTTCCCCAATGGTTCTTTTTATGTTGTTCAACGCACCTTTCACATTGGCAATAGGAATTGAACCATTTTCATCCAGGGTACGTATATCAATGCGCGCTTTTTGCCCTTGCAGCGTTCCATCCCGCTGCAAAGGAGAATCCGCCAGCTCGTTGCCGCGTAACTCCACCTCGACGATATTGCGTTCCATGGACAATTCTGTTTCGACACCGGCGACGTTTATGCGACTATGTTCTGCCATACGGATAGCCGTGCTATCGTCTTTCAATATTGGGGTATTCTGCTGTGCCAACCGCATATCACGGGTCGGATCTTTTATCGCGTCGATAAATACGCCGCCCGAGGGAACATTGATTTCGCTGTATTTGTCCATTTCAATGGTGCGCGCCATCAATTCAACAGCCGAACGATAATATTCAATATCCGTCGACACGGGTGCGCTGGCATCGCCATTAACTTCAACGTCCACTTCACCTTTATCGGCGGTCTCACTGTCAGGCAGTATTTCTGTCGTGCTGTTTTCCCCGAGCCGGATATGTCCGGTGCGGCTTGTGCGCATCGTAGAAACGCCGGACACTAATTGGACATCGACACTGTCACGAGCCATTAGCCGTATACGGCCGTTAGCGTTTACTGCCGTCGTCGCTGACAACGTTCCTTCCTGGTTAATTGCCAGGCCCACCAGATTAATATTTCCACGATCGGTTCGGACGGTGCCGCGGTTGATAATATTGCCCATCACCAATGATCCAATGGGATTATCCGCGCCGTCACCATTATCGGCAGCATCGTTTACCGCTGAAATGTAAGTCTCCAGATCTTGTGTAGATACCGCGTCGGAATCCACTTCCACCAAAAAGCCCCGCAATTCGTTATTGGTTTGCAGATAGATGCGGTTTCCGGCAGCCAATATTGCCTGTCCATCCGGTACAATAATCTCCCCGTCATTTTCTATGTTCGGCGCGAACACCATAACGCTGCCGTGTTTACCGCCATTAATTTGCGCGCCCTTTTCCACCTTAATAAAAATGGGATAGGGTTCGCCATCCGGGTCAATGATCAATCTACCCTCTTCATCGACAACAAATTCTCCTTGCGCATCAACCCGGAAGCGTACGGTGTCACCGTTTTCATCGGCAATATGGACTAGCGCCAGGCTATCTTCAAAGGCATGCTTGGGCCCAGGGTTATCAATAGCCTGGGACAGGCCAAGCTCGAACAAATCCGGATCTACATCCAGCGTCGATGCTACCAGGGAATTTACGTCCACTTTAGCACCCTCGCCAAACACGATGCCATTACGGTTAATCAGGTATACCTGGCCATTGGCAATCAAGTTGCCCAGGATACGACTGGGATTGGCGTTCGGATCATAAACCCTGTTTAAGGCAGCGGAAGTGGAAGACGGCTGATTAAAGCGAACCGTGTTCTCCCTGCCTATATTAAAGGTTTGCCAGTTTAGTTGTACTTTGTCGCTATGCTGGTCGATCTGCATAGTATTTCCGGAAGTGGACAGCGATGCAGATCCGGACTGTTGCCAGTTTAAATTGGGATTACTGCAACCCCCATTGCTACAGGGAGTCGGCAGTTCGCCGGCAACAATCGGCGTTACAACGGAAAACGGTGCAACGCAACCCAACGACGCGCACACTACAACGCGAACAAGGACACTGGAAGCATAACCAGATCGGGTGGCAACGCAGCGTAATAGTTTGTTTAAAGCCATTTATACAACCTTTATCCGTTAGACACACTCACGTTCGAACGTGTATTCAAATTGATTTGCTTCGAACAATAACGTCCTACTAGCGCGTAGTGATTTTCGCTGACGAGTTTGCGCACCGATACAGCAATGCCGTCCTGTATACAATTCGGGACGTTAAAGTACCGTATTCTCTGCATGCGCCGAACTGCCACATAACTAAAAATCGTACTCAATGGATGCGTGTATGCGCGTATCCCCTTCCAACACTGCGGGATCAATAGTGTCCGTATTGGGATCGGAGTCTTCTAGTGCATAGGCCCAGGCCAAATCAAAACGCAGGGAATCCCAGGCTGTGAGGTTCATACCGACACCTGCGCTCCCGAGATACCATTTTTCTTGCTCACCCGCCGCTGTATTGCGGTTGCGCACCATACCCCGGTCAGCAAACACAAAAAAGCGAAAGTCGTCGATTTTCTTGTGAATATACTTAGCGATGGAAGGTGAACGAATTTCCACGGTACCCGTTACCCCATCGTCACCCAGTTTCTGCGACTCAAAATAGCCGCGAACGGATTTAGCGCCTCCAATACTGAATTGCTCGTTGGAAATTAGCGGCGAGTCGGCAATTTGCGCGGCCGCCGAAAAATAGACATCAAAACCGAGGCCCACGTGCCAGGTGCTATCAATATTGGGTCGCAGATATGCATAGTTGGGTTTGGAGCCTGACCGTTTACATTCAAACTGGTTGAGCTCCCCCGTCTGCACAATCGTGTTACCGTTTTGATCTACAGCCTGAAACTCGCAGGTCTGCTGCCGGTCATTTAAGGCTTGCAGACCAAAATTGACACTCACCGTAAAGTTAGTTTCGTTATTGTCTGTAATCCATTTGCCGCTATATTGGGCGACAAAGTTATAATATCTAATGGGCGTCTCGATTCCGATACCACTGATCGACGTTGTTTCTTTAAAGTCTTTGAAGTCCACGCCAGCCAGCGCGCTGTGTGATCTACCGGGAATATTGGCAAATGGACGAATAAAGCGTAGGCCAAGAATATTACCCCGGCCGATAACGTCCACCGTACTGGTGGCGGCGATATCGCTGTCCGACTTTACACCATAAACCGCCAACATGGATTGACTCTCGGGAAGTCTTGCCAGATAGGTGGCGACCCAAATTTTGGCTTCTTCGGGGTCTTCTGGCGCAGTCTGATATTGTAGCGACAAGCTGTGTTCTTTTTGCCACAGGTTATCGTAACGCGCTGATGCTCCCAAACGGGTGCTGGTAGTACTGTCGGAATGACGATTATTGGCAAACACCGAACCATGTAAAGGTGTTTTGTCTTTGACTTTGAGTTCTACTTCGATTGTTCCGGGTATCCTGCCCGGCCGAAGTATCGGCGTAATGCTGCGGTCCCCCGATGCAGCGTTAAATGCCGCTATCTGGTTGTTAACTGCAGGGATATAAATAGATTGCCCTTCCTTTAATGCCGGAAGTTCTTCACGTATTCTTGATATAGCGTAGTAATCGGAACCCGTTATTTTAATTTGATCAACATAGGCTTCGGTGACCTTGAGCACGACGACCCTGTTATCTACATCCTGTTCCGGGATATCCACTAGCACCATGGGAAAGCCGGCGAATCGATACCGCTGCTTTAATGCTTCGGAGGCGGCTTTTACGTCGTCAATCGTCTTGTTCTCACCCAGAAAAGGATAGAGGACTGATTCGACATCGGTTTTGTCCAACAGGCTATTGCCTCGCACACGAAATTCCTTAATATCAAACTTAGTTACTTCTTCAGACGTGGATTCGTTGTTTTTTTCGGTGCTTATATTACTGGCATCCCTTATTGTTGACCCGTCGTGACTCGCAGATGCAGCCGTTGCCGGCTCACTGGTACTTTCGATTTGTTGCGTGTCATCGGTTTGCTGTGAATCCTGTTGTTGATCGACTTCTTGGGTATAACTCCTTGCTACTACGCCGAACGACAACACACACGCAACCAACAACAGAAAAACTGACCTCGTTTTATATCTCGGACAGCTGTTTGACTGACGACGGTCTCGGCTTCCTCCACTTTGTAAAACGTTATAACATAACGCGATAATTTTTCCGGTCCCGGTCATAATCCAATATTACCCAGGACGTTGTCTGTT
>JASFOJ010000118.1:0-15196 GCA_050116575.1 Gammaproteobacteria bacterium
TCTCCACGAACTATGCGTCGGTGATTGTTCACGCCGAGGACTACGATGGCAAGGTTAATGTGTTCAAAGAACTTGATATTATTTATCATATCACCAACTAGCACAATGAACTTTATTATGCGTGGTAGGTATCATACACGGCGCCAGGTATCGTCTAACGCTCCATAGCTGTACATTGATCGAGAAACCGCATATAGTGAGCAGCCTCGATAGTGTAAAGCAGGGATCAGCATGCCCACCAGCACGTATTCACTAACACCTCAAATTCCATACAACCAACGCCATTGCAGGCTCCATACCAATACCAGATTACTCAAACACCCGTAAGCTTTTAGCATTGAAATAAAACAGCTAAGATCACAGGCTATTCTCAATTTACCTGCAATAAATTAAATAACAATCCCACCAAAGAACTGTAATAGATGGATCTATATGTTATAGCGAACGGCGATGCAAGCTACGTTCGAATAAATTTCTTGTACTTGCTCTCACTTTCTTCTTTTTTCCTTCATTTTTATTTCACTATTAAACTAATTCAGTTGGGATGAATGATTATAATAATCATTTTTCAAAACTCATCGGCCGACAAATTTTTTTATACTATTTTTGGAACCAATAACAGACTTGATAATCTCACTACAACACGAGAACGGCGTGCAGGGATTTATGAATCTCCCATATTTATGAAACAATGCTACTGATGTTCCTTTTAACATCCTATGCCGTCCCCATAGCACAGCATAAGTTTTCTTAAACGCGATATTAATATTTTCACAGCAAATGCCACAACGATGTCACATTTACTGGCTATTTTTTCCACGCGACGTTATATCATTGATGTTTCTTAAAGGAATTGTCTGGTAAGTTGGTTAAAGTATCGCTTCCCTTACAATATCCTTCAAACAATGGTTAGTTTTTTTAGTTTAAGGTCGACCATAAACATGCATCGTTCATTAACTATATTTCGCTTTATTCCATCCGGAGGCAGGATTCAAGTATTCTGTCATTGTTGATGAATAATAGTTAGGTTATACATATTATAAATATGACGACTTTTAATTTTATATTTTTCTTACTTTTTCAGCTATCAGAAGAGGTGCCACAATGAACACACAGTTGTCCGAAGTATACGAATTCAATACTGTTAATCCAGTTACAATCACCTTACCAAACCAGGACGCTCTACGCCGTCTTGCTATAAGTGATAGCGGTTTTGTTTTTGATCCAGTTAATGGCGATAGTTTCACCATTAATGCGTGCGGCTTGACCGTGTTACGTTCTTTAAAAGATGGCCAAGGTTTGCATGAAGTTTTGGAACGCATAACGAAAGAATATGATGTCGATTCACGTAAAGCGGAGCGTGACATTTCCGATTTCATCATCCAGCTTCGCAAGCACTGCAAATGACCGGGGCTACGCATAAGCTGCATACGGTTGCCGTGACCGGCATGAATGCGGACCACTGCAATCCTGCACCAGGGCTTGCCGTGGCCCGTTGTTTGCGGGAAGCTTTTCAGAAAAACATACGAATCATTGGACTGGGATACGATGCCCTGGACCCGGGGATTTACCTGTCTGATTATTGTGACGCCGGATATCTATTGCCTTATCCATCCAGCGGAGAAGACGCGCTTTTCGACCGTTTAAAAAGTATCAATGATATTGAACGTTTTACAGCAATAATCCCTTGCCTGGACGCGGAACTGTCATCCATGATCCGCCTGGAACCACGATTGACCGAGTTGGGTATTTGTTCTTATCTTCCCACCGTCGAGCAACTCAAAGTGCGCAATAAAGATCGTCTGTCGGAATTAGCTGACAGGACAGGCATTAACTATCCGCAGATTCACTCCATCACGAATGCCTCTTTTTTTCACACTTGCCAGGATGACGGCTGGCGTTACCCTATGGTGGTAAAAGGGCCTTTTTATGACGCCAAAGTGGTGAACAACGCCACCGAAGGTATTGCCGCATTTCGCCAAATCTCCAGTCAATGGGGGCTGCCAATACTCGTGCAAAAGCATATTCAAGGCGAAGAATGCAATCTTACCGCACTCGGTGATGGCGCCGGTAATATGCTGGGCGCGGTGATGATGAAAAAACGCGCCCTGACAGCCAGCGGTAAAGCATGGGCCGGGGTTTCGACGTTCGACGACTATTTGCACCAACTGGCCGCTGCAATAATGGCGAAGCTCAAGTGGCGTGGTCCGCTGGAAGTAGAAGTCATGCGCGATAAAAACGGTGCCTACCACCTCATCGAAATCAATCCGAGATTTCCCGCCTGGATATATTTGTCCTATGGCGTGGGTCGAAACCTTCCCGCAGTACTGCTGGATCTCATTTTCGGAAGATCACCACCCGCATTTCCTGAACCAAAAACCGGTACGATGTTTATTCGCTATGCGCAGGAAACCATCGTACCCATGACCAGCTATGAATCTATAGTGATTGGCGGCAATTGCCAACACACGAACAGTAAAGGAGAAAGAACATGGGGGATGTAATTCTCAAACAATGGCAGAGACCATCGATTTCGCCGCACCGTTCGGGAATCGTCAACAAGTTCGGCGACAACCGTCATAGCGCTTTTCAAAGCACCATCGATGGCATTGAGGTCGAACAACTGATCGCAAAGTACGGTTCACCATTGTTTGTACTTTCGGAACGAAAATTACGGGACAATGTGCGCCGGGTTAAACGGGCTTTTTCTACCCGTTATCCCAAAGTGCGCTACGCCTGGTCATATAAGACCAATTACTTAAATGCAGTCTGTAGTGTTTTTCATCAGGAAGGTGCCTGGGCGGAAGTAGTGTCGGATTTCGAGTACGAAAAAGCAAGAGCACTGGGAGTGCCCGGAACGCATATCCTGTTCAACGGGCCGTATAAGCCCCGGGCCGCTCTGGAGCGTGCAGTACAGGAACAAGCCATGATTCACATCGATCATATGGATGAACTGTATTTGCTGGAAGAAGTCGCCCACAAAGCCCGCAAACAAGTGCCGGTTGCTATACGTATCAACTTCGACACCGGCTACACCGAGCCCTGGAGTCGTTTCGGTTTCAACCTGGAATCCGGCGAAGCGCTGGACGCGGCACGGCGCATAGCTGCCAGCAGTCATCTCAAGCTAACGGGACTTCACAGCCATATAGGTACGTTTATACTAGATGTGCGCGCCTATGCGGCGCAGGCGCGAATCATGGCCGGTTTTATGGAAGAAGTGGAAAACGAAACCGGTTGCCGAATTCAGAGCCTTGACATAGGTGGCGGATTCGCCTCGCGCAATGTCCTGCAAGGCACTTACCTTCCAGCCGAACAAGTCGTCCCTTCCATTGAACAATATGCCGAAAGTATTACTACGACCCTCATGCAAACCATGCGCGGCCGTGAGGCATCGGGTAAAGGCCTGCCGGCACTGGTCCTGGAAAGCGGCCGCTCGGTGGTGGACGATGCCGAAAGCCTGATAACGAGTGTTGTGGGTACCAAGCGCCTGGCCGATGGACGTCGTGCGATTATCGTCGATGCGGGCGTTAATCTGCTATTCACGGGATTCTGGTATAACCACGATTTTAAGCCCACTACCCCTTTACACGGCATCGCCGAAGAAACCGTGTTGTACGGACCTTTGTGCATGAACATTGACTGCGTGCGGCATACCATCATGTTGCCGCCGCTCAATCCAGGTGATCTTTTGGTGGTAAACCCGGTTGGCGCTTACAACAACACCCAGTGGCTGCAGTTTATTCAATACCGACCCAATATTGTGATGGTGCATGAGGATGATGACATCTCCGTCGTGCGCAGCGCGGAAGATCTATCTGTTGTCAACGCCCAGGAACTATTGCCGCCGCACTTGAGCACACCTTACCCTGCCGGGCTTCCTGAGTAGATATGGATGCTGCTTTAACAACCGACCGCAACCCTATAAGGGCCTGGCTAACACCGGTGTTCGACATCTGCCGCTGCTACGCGGCAGTATTGTTTTGCGACAGCCCGGCAGTGGGAGCCATGGTGCTTGGCGTTACCCTGTCGATTCCCAACATCGGCATCGCCGGTCTGCTCGCGGCGTTGACAGCTTATCTGTTTGCCAGGCGATTTGGATTCACTAAGCAACACAACGACATCCAGCACCAGGAACCTTATGTATATAACAGCCTGTTGGTAGGTCTTGCGCTGGGGTCGCTTTACCAAATCAATGTACAGCTTATCCCGCTTATCGCTTTAGGTACGGTATTTACGGTATTGACTACCCAATTCCTCGCCCATGTCCTGTGGCGTATCGGCCGCTTACCGGTGTTGAGCTTACCTTTTGTTCTCGTTACCTGGATTTTGTGGCTCGCCGCAAAATCCATGATGGGACTGGAGCCATTTGTCGCGGTTTGGCCGGATGATTTATTAGCTATTCCCTGGCTTAGCGGTTTATTTAAAGCACTGGGCCTGTTTTTCTTTATTCCTCATCCGTTGGCGGGATTGTTCCTGTTTCTGGGTATTGCATGGACCTCAAGATATCTGGCAATACTGGCAGTCACCGGTTACGTTACGGGTTATCTGACCATGCAATTCATCGTCGGCTATCCGCAAAGCGCGCCTTTTATAGGCTTTAATTTCATGCTGGTGGCCATGGCCATAGGCGGGATTTTCACCGTACCGGGTCGAGAGGGATTTCTGGTGGCGACTTTCGGCGCAGCGTTATGTGCAGTGCTGGCCGTGGCAATAGGTAAAATTACGTTATCTTATGGATTGCCGGTGTTAACCATGCCGTTTGTTGTTACCACCTTGATCATTCTGGCCGGCATGAGCCGCCGCCATATCCAGGGTGCGCCTTATCTTTTACTGGAGAATCCCGCCCTGCCCGAGACCAGCTATGAGCGATTGCGGCTGGCGTCAGTGCGCACCGGCGAGATCGGCAGTATTCCATTGTTGGCGCCTTTCCTCGGCCAATGGCAAGTGTACCAGGGCTTCAACGGCCCCCACACCCATCAGCCACCGTGGCAGCATGCCCTGGATTTTTTCATCATGGAAGGCCAATGCAGTTTCCGCAGCGATGGCCGAAAATTGGAAGACTATCACTGCTTTGGTGCAACTGTCGTAGCACCGGCCCAAGGCCAGGTCGTAGCCTGCCGCGGCGACCTGCCGGACAACCCCCCGGGAGAAGTGGATACGGTACGCAATTGGGGCAACTACATTCAAATCAGGATCGCCGGCGGACAGATTGTAGTGCTAGCCCACCTGCGCCAACATAGTCTTTTGATAAAAGAAGGTGAATGGGTTACGGCGGGACAATGTCTGGCCAATTGTGGCAACTCGGGAAGATCGCCACAACCCCACTTACACCTGCACATCCAAAACGAACTTTTCCTCGGAAGTCCCACTGTTCCATTTCACCTGTGCAGTGTCATCACCCGAACCCTGGCACAGGAACCGCAAACTTTCCAGCTTACGGCTCGTCCCGCAGAATCGGTTACCGTCGCTCCGGCGTTGCGCGACGATAAACTTGCGACACCATTGCATCTTCCCGTGGGACGTTGCCTATACTTCCGGTTTCGAGCCACCGATGACGACGACTGGTCGCAACGAACTCTCAAGGTTGAACTGACATTGCTGGGCCAATTTCGCCTGGTGTCGGACTCCGGTGCGAGTGTCGCTTTCGAAGAAACCCAGGGACTACTGGCATTCTATGATCGCCAGGGCGGCAATGATATTCTTCTCGACATGTGGCTGCTGGGTATGGGGCTCACACCGCTATCCAATAATGCGGTGCAGTGGCAAGACAAACCGCCAGCGCGCTTTTTACCGCTACGCCGATGGCAATGGATGCTAATGAAAATGCGTCCACTGGAAGCCGCGTTAAACAGCAGATACCAACGGCACTGGTACTCCCAAAACGGCATTTGGCAGCAACATGGCCGCCATGAATTGAAATTGTTCCCTGGATTGTCTGTACATGTCACCACATTGGCGACGTTATCACCGCAGACGGGTTGCACCGCCTTATCAATACAGGCCGCCGGGCAACATTGGGAGGCTGAGCTGCATGCTACCGGATTGATCGCTGATAATGGCGTACCCGCCTGGGTCGACGTTCAAAAATCCGACCTTGCGCCAGACATCCAAAGCGCCAATATTTGACGCGCCGGAGTTGCTAAAAACGCTTTGATTATGTGTTTTTCGTCACTCCAGAATGTACGACCAACCTGCAAATGCCTGAGTCTGGAGAAATCGTCCACTTACTGCGTTCTGGCTGCGAACCATATATGTAGTAAGGCACGAACCGCATCAAATTCTTTTCTCACGCATCTTGCTAAACCCCACAGATTCCGGAACACATAATTTAGACTACTCACCTTTCCGTATACTGTTCGAAACCCTCCACCTGACTGCTGCTACCAGAGGTCTACCGTTTTAACGTCACAATCAATCGTTTACGCGTTAGGTTGTATTCTGATAGACCCTCCCTGCTTCTGTAAACAATCAATTACATAGGCTCTCGCGCAATCAACCTATAACGGATTTTCTGCGTATACCTATTGGATTCCTGTAAAAAATATAGCAAAATATCGACATAAAACGATGCCATAAAAACAATACTATAAACTTACCGAATTTCGGGTTAAATTCTATGGGGACCCTTATGAATACAATACTTCCGTTTCGAGCTATTTTATCCTATCTCGCCTTATCGATTTGTATCACAGCCTGCAGTAGTGGAAGCGATGACAATGGCGGACAAAACAAAGGCCTTTCTGAATCCACATGCGGCACACCTCCGGCGAGCGCCTTTGCATCACCATCGATCTTGACCGCGCTAAATTCTCCCGGTTCCGATGCTGGTGTTGAGATAACTAATAGGCAGCTGACATTGTATTTACACAGCGACCGGGTAGGTGGTTATGGAAGTAATGATATATATGTCTCTAATAGAGCCAGTCAGGCGGATGACTGGCCTACACCGATCAATTTAGGCTCCAACATCAATACGATGTATGATGATCGCGCACCCACGTTATCGTCTGATGGACTGACAATGATATTTGCCTCTGACCGGGATGGCGACATGGATTTATATATGTCTACGCGAGATTCGGTAAATGATTCCTGGGGAACAGTTTCCAATCTGGGAGATACGATAAACTCTCTTTATTTTGATGCCGGGCCAAGTCTAAGTGGTGACGGTTTGACCTTGGTATTTTTCTCTGGCCGACCCGGAGATACTGGAGCACCTAATTTATATATTACCACGCGGGCCAGTGTATCCGATCCGTGGTCCGCACCAACTAGCTTAGGTGCATCCGTCAACTCCGATGGAGTTGATGTTGCGCCGGATATTTCTTGCGACGGCTTAAGAATATATTTTCATTCTACTCGAAATGGCGGTTACGATATATGGATGACAGAAAGAGCAAACTTAACAGGTGCATGGACAACGCCAACACTCATAAATTCACCGGTCAGCACTTCCGATAGCGAAACAGGCCCGTCAATATCGGCCGACGAATCGACAATGTTTTTTGCCAGTAATCGGCCAGGTGGCGACACACGGGATATATGGCAGGTAACCAGATAAGTTGCGCACAAAAGTGCTTAGTTAATCTTAAGCTCTAACAAATAATATAAGCTAGAATAACGGGCCAAATTGAATAATAATCCCAGCAAGTAGTAAGCAGCCTGGATGGAGCAAAGAGGAATCCAGGATGTTTCAAACATCCTGGATTCCATAAAGGTTGATTTGGGCTACTTGCCCTTTCTTAGGGTATCCGAAGATCCCCACCTGTCTGCTAATTTCTATAAGCTCCAATTTCGTGCCTGAAACAACCGTTTAAACATTATTTTCATTTCTATTAGACACCGTTATTTTTTAACCAACCAATTACATAGGTTCGAGCCCAATCACCCTCACCCAACGCTTCTCCGGTGAGAAAACGCACTGTGCAATTGAGATTGAAGCCAAACGACCAATTGTCAAATCTATAACCACAATTAAAGGATATCAGCTAAAAATAGAACAAATATACCCAAAAATATCTAAAAACTGTAACTTATTTAGTGGACAATACCTGGAAGAATAAACGAAAATTGAGCGCTAAATATCACTCAACAAAGATTAGATTGTACACCTTATTGGTTCAGACATTGTTTAAATAAATGCAATCAAGTATGCAAACCACGATTATTGAAAACACCGAAAATCAGCAAAAACCTCATTATGCCTGGGTTGATGTAGTGCGTGGTCTTGGCATAGTGCTGGTATTTTACGGTCACTACATTCAAAGGGGTATCGACTCGCATAATGCCAGTGCGGCCGAACAGTTTCGTTTTATTTATTCATTTCACATGCCGTTGTTTTTTATGATGTCCGGCTTCTTTTTTCGGCCAACCCTGAAAACGTTTACACGCATACGTCAACTGGCCTTGCGTCGCATAATCCCCGTTATTGTTTTTGGCCTATTTCTGCTACCCCTCTGGTTAGAATACGAATTTACCCATGACTTGCCGCTATGGCACAATATAACCAATATTGCATTTGACTACCTGGACGGTAGACCGGAACTTAACTGGGTTACCTGGTTTCTGGTGTGTTTATTTGTCTGTGAAAGTATGGCAGTCATCGTTCTTAGCAGATTGCAGGTATTGGCCAGTCAGATACTGGCTGCCGCTTTCTTTATGAGTTTAGGTTTGCTGTTTTGTGACTATTCAATTTCGCCATCTGATGGATGGCTGTACCAAGTTGGTCGCACCTGGTTTTTAAGCGAAGCTTTCGTTGCCTTAGGGTTTTATATTTTGGGATACGTCGCATTTCCGTTTTTAAAAACACTTACTACACACCGTCGACTTTCCGCAATCATTTTTCTGATAACAACAACCATCGTGATGTATACCTATGATCTCAATCATCCGAAAGGTATCGCTGTAATGATGGCGGCGCGATCACATGGTGATGCTTTCTACTTTGTATTAACAGCAGTTGCCGGATCAATAGCCGTATTCGCACTGGCTATATTTATACAGTCTAACTACCTGTTACAGATAATCGGACGCAACAGTTTAGCGCTATTGGGAATTAACGGTTTGTTTTTTACTTATATAGACCCAAGGATGTTAAACATTCTTACGCCATCAAATAATCAATTTTATGTAACAATGGATTCAACATTGGTCACCATAGTATCCCTATTGTTTTCTGCGCCGATCGTCTATTGCCTCAATCGATTTACGCCGCAATTGATAGGCAATATTTATGTTTCAGGTCCATGGTTACCCGCACTGGAAAGCCGTTAACCAGGACGGGTGAACCCTCGACAAGATTAAATTGCATACGTCTATCGCTTTTCCGGTCACAAGCAAACTGTAGAATGGGTATTCACCAGGGTACTCAACCCAGAACTCTAGTTTAATCCGACTCCGAGCTGACAAGCGGTTCCGAGCCCTCAGTGACAAAGCTAGTTGTATCTAACCTGCTTTGTTCAAATCCCAGCTCATCAAGTACACCAGCCTGTGATACATACTCAGCCCTCGTTGACGACACACTTGGCCCGGAAAAATCGACAGCCATCATGATGTTCATAATAAATATGGTCAGCACGGAAAAAGCAAACATTTTTCTGGCCCACGGTCTGTCATTAGTATTTTTGTTCGGGAGCCATGCTATTGACAACCACACCAACCCCAGTACAAGGGTAACCGTAAAATAGCGATAACCGGTATAGCCGCTGACCGTCAGCATAAGCGCCGACATGATAAACGCCAGCAGGAAACCGATGATGTGTTTTTTGGTCACCGGTACGCCCCGAACTGCTGGTAAGACCGGAATTTTCGCTGCCGCGTAATCATCCAGTCGATAAATCGCGATGGCGTAAAAGTGTGGCATCTGCCACAAACTGAAAATCGCCAGCAGGATCAACGCCCCCATATCAAACCGGCCGGTTACAGCACAATACCCCGCAAGTGGCGGTGCTGCCCCGGCCAGGCTCCCGATCAACGGGGCGTAGACCGAATGACGTTTTAGGTAAAAGCTATATATACCCACATAAATGGCAAACCCACTTAGCACTATCAAAACCGTGAGCGCATTGGTCCTGACCAATAACATCGCCATCCCAACCGCACCCAGCAACGCAGCGTACAATATCGCAGATTGCGGCGCCACCAGCCCTTTAGCGAGCGAACGGTCACAGGTTCGCGCCATCATCTGGTCCAGGTCCCTGTCCATACAATTGTTAATCACACAGCTTGCGGCAATCACTAAAGATATGCCCACCGCGGTAAACACGAGCAATGTCACATCCACACTGCCTTGGGAGGCGAGAAAAAAACCGCCCATGACCGATATCAAATTACCAAACAGGATCCCCGGCTTGGTAATAAGAAAATAATTTTTAATCGTTGCATGCATTGGTTACGATAGTTGGTAATTGAGGTGATACATGATCCATAATGTTCCGACAATAATAAGCCCCATAATCAATACCGAGAACAGCAAGGCAAGTACATTCCAGCGCGCTTTTGAGGATGTATTGAGGTGGAGAAAATAATGCAAGTGCACCAGTATTTGCACGACCGCCGCACTGAATATGGCTGTGACCTTGGCTGTATACGACATTTCCCCATACATCACTATCCCAAACGGTATGGCGGTGAATATCAGTGAAAGAACAAAACCAGTGGCATAAGCTTTCAGGCTGATCTCACCGGCACCCCCACTGTCGATGGATGTAACGGAAGATGAATTCATTTAAAGGACCCCCAACAAGTAAACAACGGTAAACACGCCGATCCACACAATATCAAGAAAATGCCAGAACATGCTCAAACGCAGCAAGCGGGACTGGACCGGGGTGTTCAGGCCCTTTACCACTACCTGCCACACCATGACCGCCATCCAAATAAGCCCGAACGTCACGTGGATGCCATGGGTGCCGACCAGGGTGAAAAATGCCGAGAGAAAGGCACTACGCGAGGGGCCGTTGCCCTCGACAACCATGGCGTGAAACTCAACAACTTCCATGGTGATAAAACCCAAACCCAATAGAAAAGTGACCACCAGCCCCAACATAACCCAGCCTTTGTTGTTCTGGTGGGCGGCAATCATGACCAAACCGTAACTGACGCTACTGAACAGCAAAAACATCGTCTCGGCAAACGTATAAGGCAGATCAAACAGTTCCTTACCACTGGGGCCACCGGCATAGCTTTGACTCAGAACCGCAAACGTGGCGAACAGCGAGGCAAATAAAATGAGGTCGGTCATCAGATAAATCCAGAAACCGAACGCCAGATTCTCGGTGTGATCGTGGTGTTCCGCTTCCCCGGTATAGAGAGCTTCGGCAGTTGCGTCAGCACTAGTCATTAATTCGCCTCCAACAATGGATTGAACGGCAAGGGTTCGGCAAACCATTCGTGATCGTCGACTTTGCTCATTTGCCGATGGCGCTGGTTTTCGATTCGTTCGACTTCGGCGGCGGGAATAGTGTATTCCGTGTCATCATCCATTGAACGCGCCACCACCGTGATCAGCAGTCCCACGGCACTCAAAATGGCCAACCACCAGATATACCACACCGCGCTGAATCCAAATAGAAATGACAATGCACCGATAACCACGCCATGCGGAGCGTTCTTGGGCATCAGAATATTGTGATACCGCTCCGGTCGTTGATAGGCGATGCTTTTTTCTTTCATGTCCGTGAAAGCGTCAATATCGTGCACCTGAGGAATCACCGCAAAGTTGTAGACCGGGGGCGGCGATGAAGAAGCCCACTCCAGCGTGCGGCCGTCCCAGGGGTCGCCGCTTAAATCTCGAGCGCTGTGGCGACGGCGAATACTCACCCTTAATTGAATTATTTGAAACACAACCCCCACCATAATCACCGCAGTACCTATCGCGGCAATAACAAGGTACGGATGCCAGGCTAGGTTAGTGTAATGATCCAGGCGCCGGGGCATACCCATAAATCCCAGCACATAAAGAGGCATAAATGCGAGATAAAATCCTATCAGCCAGCACCAGAACGCTCGCCTACCCCATTGTTCATCCAGCACAAAGCCAAAAGCCTTGGGAAACCAGTACGTGTAGCCTGCAAAAAAACCGAACAGAGCGCCGGGGATAAGCACATTGTGAAAATGGCCAATAAGAAACAGGCTGTTATGGAGCACGAAATCAGCCGGTGGTATGGACAACAACACCCCTGTCATACCACCTATAGTAAATGTTGTCAGAAACGCCAGGGTCCAGTACATAGGCGTGGTAAATCGTACTCGGCCGCGATACATGGTAAACAACCAGTTGAAGATCTTCACTCCAGTGGGAATGGCGATCAACATGGTCGCAATACCGAAAAACGTATTGACGCTGGCACCGGCACCCATGGTAAAGAAATGATGCAACCAAACGGTGAAGGAAAGCACCGTAATTGCGCCGGTGGCATAAACCAGGGATTTGTAACCGAACAACCGCTTGGACGAAAAAGTGGCAACCACTTCGGAAAAAACACCGAAAGCCGGCAGGATCACGATATAAACCTCGGGATGCCCCCATACCCAAAACAGGTTAATATACATCATGGTGTTGCCACCCAGGGTGTTGGTGAAAAAATGCATACCCAAATAGCGATCAAAAGTCAGCAACGCCAAAGCTACCGTCAGCACCGGAAAAGCCAACACCATGAGCACGTTAGTAAAGAACGTCGTCCAAACAAAAATCGGCATGCGCATCAACTTCATGCCGGGCGCACGCATTTTTAAAATAGTGACCAAAAAATTAATGCCCGTCAGCAACGAGCCGATGCCGGCAATCTGGAACGCCCAAATCCAGTAGTCTACGCCCGTGCCCGGGCTATAGAGTTTCTCAACCAAAGGCGTATAACCAGTCCAACCGGCTTTGGAAAATTCGCCCAGCGCCATCGATATCATCACCAGCCCCGCGGCCGCTGAAGTCAACCACAGGCTCACTGAATTCATGAAAGGAAATGCCACATCGCGGGCGCCGATTTGCTGTGGCACCGCGATATTCATCAAACCCACCAGAAACGGCATGGCCATAAAGATGATCATGATCGTACCGTGCGCGCTAAATATCTGGTTGAAGTGATCCGGCGTCAAAAAACCCGGCGAACTACCAACGGCCACCGCCTGCTGCATCCGCATCAGGATGGCATCGGCGAATCCCCTTAACAGCATCACCAGGGCCAGCGCGATATACATAATACCTATTTTTTTATGATCCAGACTGGTGAGCCATTCGTTCCACAGGTAGGTCCACTTTTTATGATAAGTGATCAGCGCCAGTATCCCAATACCAATGATGAGCATAAACAGCAAAACAGTCATGACAATGGGTTGATCGGCCGGAATCGCGGCAAAACTTAAATTACCTAACATGTTAATCGTCTTCCATTGTTTTTCGTTCCAACGCCTCGGATTTAGCCTGGTACGCGCCGGACTGGTTCATAGATGCAGCGTGGTATTTATTTACAATATCGTCAAAAAGACCTTGTTTAACCCACGAATAGGAAGTTGCGGGAAACTTTGTACTCGGTTTTCTCAGTTTTTCCAATTGGGCGAGATCAAGCCTGTTCGGCGCCTGCTTGGTCTTTTGCACCCATGCGTTGAATTGCTCTTGGGAAGTAACCCTGACCTTGAAGTTCATGTCCGGAAAACCGCGGCCGCTGAATTGTTGATTCTGACCTGCATAGATACCGGGTTCATCCGCCAGTAAATGTAATCGGCTTTTCTTGCCACCCATAGCGTAAATCTGGCTACCCAGCTGTGGAATAAAAAACGATGTCACCACGGTATCAGACGTGATAGTAAAGCTAACCGGGACATTGACGGGAAAAACCAGTTGATTGACCGTCGCAATTTTCTGTTGCGGATAGATAAACAGCCACTTCCAATCGAGCGAGACCGCCTCTATATTGACCGGCTCAACGGTGGATTCAAGGGGCTCAAATGGATCAAGCCGATGGGTCTCTTTCCAGGTCAGGACACCGAGCGCGATAACAATGGCGGCGGGAACCAGCCAGATAGTCATTTCGATTTTTCGTGAGTAACTCCATTTAGGCGCGTAATCCCCTTTCGGATTAGAAGCTTTATAGCGGCGGGGAAACCACACCGTCATTACGATGACAGGTATGACCACGATAAGCATCAGGACGAACGCCACGCCGATCACAAAGAGTTCAGAACTGCCAATGGGTCCCTTAGGGTTCAGCAAGGGGGCATTACTGCAGCCGGATAGCAGCACGGCCTCGCATAGCACTATTAAGCTGATTAGATATTTTTTTCCTTTCATTTGTCCACCATATGACTGCATCAACTTTCGCGCTAACAAGAGATCGAACCCTGGAGAGTTAAACAGCAACGTTTGTATTCGAAGCTGGCAGGAAACCTCTCACTTCAGGACCCACACTTTGAACAATGGCAACAAAGAAATTTGCCGGAACATGCCACCAATAAACGGCGCCCGCCTGGATTTAACTGTTGAACAGACACACTACGTCGAGCGAACTATGTAATGTGGCAAAAGTGGTTTGTTGGTATTTATTGATTAAGCCCTGCACTTCATCTTGAAGTTTGTTTGTATCTGTACGAGCTGACTAAATACCCACAACCTTGAACTACATGCGTGTATTGCTTGTCGAATTTCAGCAAGCTTCATTAAATAAATAATTAACGGCATAAATATATTCATTCGATTGGCTATTTTATTAATAACCTAATCGCATGATCCGTGCCAATGAAAAAACGCAATTATTCCGGACGTTTCGGTGTATTTTCAGGTGAGAACGGGGCGAACAGGTGGATATGCACCAAACAGACGGTGCATATTCACCAGCCTGGTTAGCTGTGATGCGGCACGAATCCCATCGATGGGACTCCCACCATGGCAGGATGAAGTGAAGAACGAGTCTCCTCACTCAATATTACCGGTGTTAAAACGCGATATGATAGCTGGTTGTTGATCCCACTATAGCTAAAAGAAATAAGTAGCGGGGATGGAGCAAAATGCAATCCGGGATGTTTCCCAATGTAGCCGTTGAATTTCCCAAATAGCCCGTAACAGTATCTATTCTACTGTCCGTACCTTGCTACACCGAGAGTCAACCACTTGATTGCTGAATTCTTAAATGGCCTTTTTGAGTATCAAAAAGAGGCATTTAACCACTAGACTGGATTCTGATTTAAAATGTTTTTCCGTATAACC
>JASFOJ010000119.1:0-15117 GCA_050116575.1 Gammaproteobacteria bacterium
TACGTATCAGAATACTCTTGCTTTTGTCGGTGAAAATCTGCGTCTTCAGTTTTAACTCGTTGTCAACCTGTCCATTGTGCCAGCCGTCATCAAAGGCTTCCGTACGACATTGAACAAACCTGGAGCTGTCGTTACTTTGCGACCCGCGTCCTTTTCGAGTTTTATCCTTCATGAGACCTTCCGTCACCGTAAGTTAGCGCCTTCTATTCTATTACTATTTTTTTATTACTTAGACATATAGCGGCATAAAAGCGTTCTTATATTTATCATAACCATTAATATAATTCCTATAGTAACGTCGCTGATATAGCCACGGGCCGGATAGACCGGTGTTTGACCAGCAAATCACGCAGTGAGCGTGTCGCACGCAGCCAATAGCGTACCACGGGATGTGATACATGTGGATTACATCCGTTAGACGGTGACTTGCTTCAACACGTTTCATTTTTTACGTGCCGGGTCTATACTTAAAAATCGATAAAAATATTTCCAAGACCTGCAATTATGAAAAACCTGGATTTTGACGAGGCCATCGCGATTACTCGAGACATTCACTGGGTTGGCTTCCACGATAAAAAAGCCCATCTGCACTGCAACCCTTACCTGCTTATTGATGACGAAGACGTGGTTTTATTTGATCCCGGTTCAATCCCCCATTTTCCTATTGTTATGCGCAAAATTATTGACCTGGTCAATCCCGGTGACATCACGCATGTCGTGGTTTCGCATCAAGATCCGGATGTTTGCGGCAACCTGGCGGTTTTGGAAGACGTCATAAACCGGCCGGATCTGAAAATAGTGGCGCACACCAATACTATCCGTTTGATCAGACATTATGGTATTAATTCCGAGTTTTACCCCGTTGAACAAAATGACTACAAGCTGCGCCTGTCGTCGGGACGTGAACTGCAATTCATGTTTACCCCCTACCTGCATTCCCCGGGCGCTATCGTGACCTACGACACCAGCACCCGAAGCCTGTTTACCAGCGACATTTTCGGCGCTCTCGATAACAACTGGAGCCTGTTCAGGGCCGATGACTACCTGGAACCTATGCGCGTATGGCATCAAACCTACATGCCCAGCAACACAATACTGGCCGAGTGTATGCAGCGCCTGTCTGAATTCGACATAGACCGCATACTGCCACAACATGGCTCTGTCCTGGAACGGGACCAAATACAACCCGCCATCGAATTTCTCGCCCAACTTCCCTGCGGTCTTGATCTTGTGGAAGGCGCATCATGACGGAAAACATCGTTGACGTCGGAAAAAAGCACGTCGGCGAGATCCGGGTGATCAACAGGGAACTGACGGAAAAAGCCCTGCACATGCGCTGCCTGAGCTATTTATCCCAGGTTAAAGCTACGCTGCTAACAGAAACCATTTATGAAATAGACGAAAGCAAAAAAGCATTGCTCGATACAAACAAGGAATTGTTGAATCAAAGGGAAATCATAGAACACCAGAACAGGCTGCTCAGCGAAAAAAACAAGGAGCTGAAGGCTTTCAGTCACTCCGTTTCCCATGACCTAAGAGGGTCGTTGCGGCGAATCAACGGTTTCGCCAACATCCTGTTGGACGACTACAAAGACCAGCTCGATGAAAAGGCGGCGGATTACCTGACACGTATTTGTAGTTCTGCTCACCATATGGCGCAATTAATTGACTCTTTGATGCGGCTGTCGAAGATATCCCATCATGAATTGTTAGCGCAAAAAGTTAACCTCAGCGAACTGGCCGGCAAAATAACAAATCAATTGCAAAAAAATGAACCGGAGCGCGATGTTAATATTCTTATTGCGCCGGACATAACGACCCAGGGTGACAAAAACTTACTGGAACTCGCGCTGCAAAATCTATTGTCAAATGCCTGGAAATTCAGCAGCCCATCATCGCCGTCTATTATTGAATTTGGCGAAACCGAGATTGACAACAAGCGGACATTCTACGTCAGGGACAACGGTGTTGGCTTTGATCCGCAACAGGCGGATAAAATATTCAATGAATTTACCCGCCTGCACGACAGTGAACAATTCAAGGGCAGTGGCATCGGGCTTACCATTACCTACCGGATTATTCACCGTCATGGCGGCGAAATCTGGGCAGAAAGCACCGAACAACAAGGGACGACATTTTATTTTCGCTTGCGCGAAGATATCGAAAAATTTTTAACGCTGGACAGCATGGCTGACAGTTAAGTTTCAGGCAGCCAGCTGCATGATATTGCGGATCTTCTGGTGGTGGGTCAGTCGATAGAACCGTCGCAGGGTGTTCGATACTGTGCTGCTGGCAACGCGCCTATTTATACAATTGGCAATAAAAGCACTAAATTTACCGGCCAGTTCGTTCGCCTGGTAGTACCGATACAACTCGTGGTCCTGCAGCCGTGGATCAAAATCCACGGCCCTATACAGATGATAATGCAGACTCTTCGGCATAGCTTCATTACCCTGGCGATTTAACAGATATGCCGCCAAAATATATTTATCCACTTCCGCCTGCAATTCGAGTTCAAACAGCGATACCGCACGCTCGTATTCCGCGTTGTAAGTAAGGTAAACGAAGTGGCTGATACCTTCCAGCGCGGTCCAGAAATCATGAATGTTGTCGTCGTTTAACTGCGTAAGGGGATTGCAATCCTCCAGGTTACGGACAACCTGCTCGTCGAGATACAGCGCCAGATCGATGTTGTCGCCATCCTGGTGGATGAGCAACTTCTCCGGCAACTGCCGCGCATTATCGCTGGTATCCAGTTGCGAAATCAGCACGGCGTCGTGAACCACAAAATCATGCACCCGGTGCTGCGAGTGAACTTCATAGATATCTTCAAGGTGAGACTGCAATTTATTGAGCAGCATAATGACATACAATCTTTCGTAGCACGATGTTATTAAAACCGAGCATACTATTAGCTAATGCTTGTAGTCCGGCGCGGACCCACTAACAGGATCGATTCCCATTTTTTGCAAAATCGCTTTGGTGCGCTCACTACCCGTGCGTACCCAAACTTCATACAAACGCATAATGTCGTAATTGGTGGCCAACCACTGATTTTCAGTAACTTCACTCAACACATCCACAAAATCAACAAACTTTGCCGTAAGCTCCTTAAACAGTGGATGCGCCGCTGAACCCCGGTAATGATTTCGCATACTGTCGGACAGGTAGGCGTACGCATTACCGCCCATCGCTATATAGTAATCCACATCGACAATCTTGCGATTGAGACTGTCGGAGAACACACCGGAAATAAACAACGCCGTATCGCCCAGCTTTTGCAATATACGAATGCGTTCGAGCAACGCTGTTTCTGACAGCGCGTCAGTATACATCAAGGCCAGCGGTTTAAGCACGACACCGTCTTCGGTATATTCGAACAGGTCTTCGCTGCGGCTAAAGGTGGTCAGCAAATTGACCAGGTAATTAATCGTCTCGTCCGACGTATCTATTTGCTGGTTTCTGACCGCGGCATTAACCGAATCGTAGAAATATTCCTGAAGGGATTTATTGGTGATAATGTTGCTTTGGTTTGAATCTGAAAAACTCATACAAAACGTGCCTGGTTTAAACGGGTTTAGACTGACTGTTGGTACAACCGCCGTAAAAAATTTTCACGACAAAATTTGCCACCTATCCACCTATCCACCTATCCACCTATCCACCTATCCACTACTGAACAACTTCACTATTGTTACGCCACTATTTAATGCATCGTTAAAGCCAACTATAAAAAGTGCCTTATATTCAGTATATTCAGCTTTAGTTTATTTTTCCACCCGCCAAATCTATCTAACCCACTGAATCAATTGCTTAAAACCATAGCACTCGACCTGTTTGAGTGCTAACTACCAGAGTCTTGCTCAAGAATCGCTAAAACTTGTACGCTGCAGAATTGTGCAAGCGGTGGGACAATGCGCCATTTTGTGACACCTAAGGTTTTCCACGCGCCCCCTACTTAAAAGCAACTATAAAAATTTTTTATTTTGCTAGCACAACTTATTCTGAGTGTTTTCAAGTTCCTGGTGTTTTTTCGTGATTGGCGCCTGAAGATTTAAACAAATTCATTCCTCGATCGATATTGCTTCGCCGCTTCGTTCCACCGCGAATAGATTCGTCGATGGCGGCATCACCACACGGTCACACGCATTTTGAATTTCCTCGTAAAGTAACTGCGGGTCCCGCGAATAACGGCGGGAAAAATGAAACGGCACAAGGCGTCCTACCCCGGCCACCGTGGCAATCTCACCACAGGCGCGCGTGGTCAGGTGGCCGGTTCGCCTGGCCCGTTCAATATCTTTTTCCAGGAACGGCGCCTCGCAAAAAAGGGTATGCGCATTCTTTGCCAAGGCAATCAAGCGCTCGCGGTTCTCAGGGATATCGGCAAGGTCAGTGGCGTATACCAGATTCTTGCCGGGTGTAACCAATACTAGCTCGTCAGCCAACTCACCGGCAGTTGCCTGATGACCGTCGGGAAGCCGAATCACGGTGTCATCGGCCTCCATTAGCAATTGCTGCTTCAGTTCCGTCAACCAATGCCCGGGTTCCAGTCCACGCGCTAACAAACGGTCCTTGCGGACATTAATCTGTTTGGCCGGTTCAAAGGCATACGCCACCACCGGGATATGATAATGATCGAGCACGGTGGCGCGAATCCAAAATTCCTGTTCATCCAGTAAAACGCCATTAGTCAATCGAACCTGCCCAAGGGGCTCAGGCTGGTCAACACCCGCCCGCAGGCGAAAACGTTGCACATCGTCGGCAAATATTTCCGTCACTTCAAAACAGGGAGCAAACTCCGCCACCCGGTCCCATAGGATCCCCTGAAGAAAACCGGCTACATGTTTGGCCAGACCCGGCGGCCCATATAACCGGCAGACCGGAAAATCACCGATACGGGAACGCAATAGCCAGAGAAATCCTCCGATATGATCAAAGTGCGCGTGGCTGATGAAGACATCGGTTACCTGGTGGGCAAGACGCGCGGGCAGTCGCCCACCCTCCCCCAGGTCGAATAACAAACTGCGCCTCCGATGACGCAGGCGAAGATGGAGTAGCGGATCACCAAAGACACCGTTCATCAATGCCACATCCACTGGCCCGACACGGCCGGTGACACGGGGCCCGCCGCTTTCCTCGATAGACAAAGACTGATCGGACGCTGGTATATAGGCCAGGTGCCCGATGACAAACGGCGTGGCAGTCTCCACCACGCCTTCATGAGTTCGTAACGCATCCCGCACCGCAATGGTATCAAAACGCTTCATGTCAGTGTTTGGGTCCACCGGTATACGAGCCGTCAATACGTCGCTCTTTAACTGTTGCACTTCTCCCATCGCCCTGGTCTTATAGCCTGACATTAACGTAATTTGCCGGCCGATCCATGCATCCGGTTCATCCGTTGGCGGCGGCGTTCCAATCAGATTGATGTTGGAGAGGTTGATTTCCTTTTCTATGGCACTGACAAGATAAGCATCCCATTGCGCGGTGCGTGTTTTTGCGCGCACGTTCTTGCCGGGGCGGCGCGCTTCGTGCGCAGCGGGTACGATGACCACCTCACATTTGAGAGCCTTTAATTCCTCCATTAACGGCGGCGAACGGTCCGCGGCAGTAACAGCCAGTATCACGTCGATGCCGGTTGCCGCCATCAGCCCGGACAATAATTCACGGCCGGCAACGCCCCGCACCACGCCGGGCCCATCGATGAACACCATGCCATCAGACAACGTGTTCACCAGTCTTTGCACGGCCATCAGTAAAGGCAACCGAAAGCGCCCCGCGTCCAAAGTGCATAGTCCTTCCATGGCAACCACCTGCCACTGCTCATCACGCCATTGAGCCAGCGACACGGCGCCCGGCACACCAAACGCGGGCGACCCCGGATCAGCACTGATACACCAGCATTTTCGCCCGCCCGCAAACAAAGACCGAGCCAGTTGTGCAGCTAGGGTGGATTTACCAGCACCAGGCGGACCAAACAACAATATGCGCTGATCCCCCGACAGGATGGTATCGGGAATCGCTTTGGGATTGACTGTTTTAAACACTTGCATAGCGTAATTTTTAAGCCAAAAGACGGGACCTGAAAAGACACACACGAATATAGCCTGTTCGTCAATTACGCAAGCCTTAACAAAATATACGGGAAAAGAAATCTTGTTTCCCGGCCTCAAATCAAGAAAACAGCGATTTTTGCGGAATGGCGCATAATACGCTGTCGGATTCAGGACGCTCTATGCATGGACGGTAGCCGATTCATGTCCTAAGGTGACAATGCACCTGTACTGAAACGCGAAGAATAAGATAAGAAGTTAATCCGGGAAATAATCAACCAAAGCGTCCGGTAATATATGATTCAGTCAACTTTTCAGCAGGATTAGTAAAGACCTTATCGGTATCGTCGTACTCAATCAACTTACCTAGATGAAAATAGGCCGTACTATCGGCTATTCTCCCGGCCTGCTGCATATTATGGGTTACAATAACAATGGTATAGGTTTTCGCCAGTTCCACCATCATACGCTCAATGGTCTCTGTTGACACTGGATCCAATGCTGAGGTGGGTTCGTCCATCAGGATGACCTCCGGCTTTACCGCGATAGCACGTGCAATACAAAGCCGCTGTTGCTGACCACCCGACAGGGCGGTACCGGGTGAATCTAGCTTGTCTTTAACTTCTTTCCATAAACCGGCCGCAATCAAAGACGATTCTACCAGTTCGTCACACTCCCCGCCTTTTTTAACCTGGCGGTGCTTTAGCGGCGCATAAGTAATATTTTCGTAGATTGATTTAGGAAATGGGTTAGGCTGCTGAAATACCATGCCTATTCGCTTGCGCACCGCGACTTCATCAACATCGGCGTCATAAATGTTTTTGTTGTCAATTTCAATCATCCCTTCTATGCGAGCATGATCGATCAGGTCATTCATGCGGTTTATACAACGAAGCAGAGTCGACTTACCACAGCCTGAAGCTCCAATCAGGGCAGTAATCTTGTTAGCTTGGATATCCATATTAACGCCCTGTACGGCGTGTGCATCGCCGTACCAGAGATTCAGATCGGATACCTTAATTTTAATATCAGTTAACTGTTCACCACTTGATTTCATATTTCTTCCTAAGATAAATCGCAGCCGCATTCAATGATGCCAAAATTAATAAAATGACGATAACTCCCGCCGCTGTTTTCTCAACATAAGCTCGCTCTGGCATTCCGGCCCAGGTAAATATCTGTGCGGGAAGTACGGTTGCCGCCTCGGTGATTGTGCCAGGAGCATCGGGGATAAATGCAATCATGCCGATAATGATCAACGGTGCTGTTTCACCCATGGCGTGGGCAAGCCCGATGATCGAACCCGTAAGAATCCCGGGCGCCGCCACGGGTAATACATGCCCCTGTACAATCTGCACTCGGGTCAGCCCAAGGCTGTAGCCGGCATGTCGAATGGAATCCGGTACGCTGCGCAGCGCAGCACGCGCACTGACTATAATAATCGGCAAGGTCATCAACGCCAGCGTCATCCCGCCTACCAATGGTGAACTTCGGGGCAGGCCAAACAGATTAATAAAAACCGACAGCCCCAACAATCCGAACAGGATCGACGGAATAGCGGCCATATTATTGATATTCACCTCGATAAAGCGGGTAATATGATTGTCGGCAGCAAATTCCTCAAGGTAAACCGCTGTCATCACACCGAGCGGAAAAGCCAACGCCATAGTCACCACAAGTGTCAACAGGGAGCCTATCAGTGCAGAAAGGATACCTGCGTTTTCTGGAATCTTCGAATCACCATGGGTAAAAAAGATATTGTTCCACTGCAGCTCGATGCCACCTTTTCCCTTAAGCTGCTCGACAAGTGCAATTTGTTTTTTCTTAAGGCTGTTGTGGTGGCCCTTTAAATACTGGTCTACCTGATCGTCCGCCAATACCCACTGTTTCATTGTGGTACCAAGTAACCGGGGATTATCCTTGATCTGTTTAGGCACACCCCGCAACCAGGCGCGGCTTACCAGCCTGCGGTGGGACTTGTCTACTGCGAACACACCCAGGTGCGAGGCTTTTTGGCTATAATTGACATTAACCTTTACATAGGCCTGCCACAGTGCCGGATAGGCAGTACGAACCATATCATATAGAAAAAAACAGATAAAAATCATCGTCAACACAACAGACAGGCGCGTATACCATTTGAATAACTGGGCATGGCGATGCCTCGCAGCCAAAGAGCGATCGTAAAACGGATTTCCCTTCATAGAACATTTACCTTGTACTTGGCTTTAAATCTACGAATCTGCGTTAGCGACAACATATTCAATGCAAGGGTTACGGTAAACAGCACCAATCCTAACGCAAAAGCAGAGAGTGTTTCCGGGGAATCAAAGGCATGATCACCCACCAGGGAATCGACGATGCGTACCGTGACAGTGGTCATATCATCCAGAGGATTCCAGGTAAGGTTTGGGCGTAGTCCGGCCGCCATCACCACAATCATGGTTTCGCCGATCGCCCGTGAAAATCCGAGCAATGCTGCGGAAATAATACCAGGCATCGCCGAGGGCACCACGACATGCATAATAGTCTCACTATACGTCAATCCCAAGGCCAGTGAGGCATTACGTTGTGCACTGGGCACTCCACGCAACACATCATCGCTCAGCGAAGAAATAAAGGGAATTATCATAATTCCCATCACCACGCCGCAGGCCAGCGCACTATTATAAGCAGCATCGAAACCGAATCTTTCAACCAGCCGGACTATGGCCGGAGCGACCGTCAATGCGGCAAAAAAGCCGTAGACAACAGTTGGAATGCCCGCGAGGATCTCCAGCGCAGGTTTTATAATGTTACGGGCCCGCTTATCCGCATATTCACTCATATAGATTGCGCAGCCTACGCCCACAGGAATCGCGACTAACAGCGCAATCACAGTAATCATTAGCGTGCCAGCAAATATGGGCAAAGCACCAAAACGGCTATTTTCCCTGCCGATCGTCCATTCCGTCCCGGTCACAAAGTACCAGAAGCTCTTGAGCTGAAAAAACTCAATTGCCTGAAAAACAATCGAAAACAAAATACCAATTGTCGTCAATATGGAAATAGTTGAAGCTACAACCAGCAACCACTTTATCAATTTGTCATTTCTGTGAAGCATTGAATAGAGCGCAAAATAGTTTTTGTTATAGCCATGTTACAGGTTTATTACTATGAATACGGGGCAATGAGCACATAAACTGTTCTCATAGATTTAACGACCATAGGTTGTTTTTTTTACTATTCGCCAAATTTATTCGTACAACGAAAAAACACGAGGCACTACAGCCGTGTGAGCCTTACAAAAAAGGCCCATCGCAGATGCGACGGGCCTCACAGCAATTATTACTGGTTGGTACTAACCGATATTAATCATTAGTACCGGCATTGCCTTTCCAGATGTTGGCAATATCCGCACCGGTAATACCCGCCTGGTCAGCGTAGAACAGGTGATCCACATCCGGTGTAGTAACGTCCGGAATCGCTTCCCAGTAATTCTGAATATGGTCAGTACAATTTGGCGCGCCATCCGTACCCGCATCCAGCGGATCACATCCTCCACTAGCGGAATCTTTTGAAGTTGTCGTGGCATAGATGTCCGACGCATTCACTTCGTTGATGAGTTCCAGGCCGCCGGTCAAAATCTGGACGCCGTACGGAGCACCGCTAAGGTCATCAACTGTATCAGTGGTCCGGTGAGTAATGATCGCCTGGTTTGCCGTTGGCGTCTGGTTCGGATCCTGGGTCGTCTTGGAAATAACAGACACATTGTCAAATATACCGCCGGCGTCGTTCTTCAGGTAGATTGCACCACCGACCGCTTCGATAGTCACATCCTTGTAAGTCGCCATAGTTGGCTGCGAGTTATTCGCGAGTGTCGTCTGACCAATGACATTGGTGGATGTATCCGAGGTGTAAGAGTCACTATCATTACCAGTTTCGATACCAGAAGAATCATAGTTAGTCTTGTCAACTGTATACTGTTTCGCGTAGGCGTTCGTAAAAGTACCAGTGTATCCGAGGTCCGTATCCAATGAGTCGTCGCCGGCATTGAAGACATAGAGTCCAGTAATATCCACGGAACCGCCCCAGAGTTCAATACCATCATCAGCACTTCCCAGGATCGCGACATTTTCTACCGTAGTACCGGAACCAACCGCCAGCATAGAGAGACCATTCAGCTCTTTGTCGACTTCGACTTCGAAACCGGTGTTTTTGATGACCACGTATCTCAATACCCCTGAGCTGTCAGAAGAATTGCTACCACCACCTTCCTGGGTACCCGCTTCATAAATTTTAGTTCCACCAACAATGGGTGCATCACCGATGATGGTCAACCCGCCCCACTGGCCCTGGAAGACGTCGGAGCCATTGTCACCTGCGACATCAGCCGCAGAAGTGAAAGTAATCGGCTTATCAATCGTACCGTCAGCCATGATCTGTGCACCCTTGTTGATCGCAAGGTAGGAAGAAGGAGTCAGGCCGTAAACGGTCACACCCGGCTCGATCGTTAGCACGGCAGGTGGCAGGACATTGATCTCACCCATAAGAGCATAATTTGTACCTTCCGACCAGGTGGTGTCCGCAGTAATATCCCCGCTGACCACTTCAGTAGGTACAGCATTGAGTATTTTTAGCACCCAACCAAATACGCTCTGATCCGCACCAGTGACTGCAAGTGCATCGGTAGAGTTAACGGCGGCACCAGCATCGACAGCAGTAGAGCCATCATTCAGGGTCGTTGCGGAAACAAACAATGGGCCGGTATAGGCCGCACCCGTGATATCGGCCACTGCCAACCAGTAGCTTTCCGTATGGGCAGGGTCCGTCGTATTGCCGCCATTGGCGTCATCCTTAGCAGTAGTAGTGGCGAAAATGTCTTCCGGATTAACCGCGTTGTTCAGAACAAGTCCTTTGTTCCCGGTGATCTGGATACCGTATGGCACGCCGCTAAGGTCATCCACGGTATCTGTGGTGCGATGAGTAACCATAGCCTGAACCGGAGTATCTTCCTGGCCATTAACCGTTGAGGCCTTGGTCGTAACAATCACGTTGTCAAATATACCTCCGGCGTCGTTCTTTAGATAAATCGCACCACCGACTGCGTCTATAGTCACATTCTTGTATGTTGCCATGGTTGGCTGTGTATTGTCCGCTAGAACTGATTCACCAATTATATTGGTTGTCGTATCCGAAGTGTATGAATCACTGTCGTTACCAGTTTCGATGCCTGAGGAATCGTAATTGGTCTTGTCAACAACCTTCTGTACAACGACTGCATTGTCAATTGTACCGGTATAACCCAGATCGGTATCCAGCGAGTCGTCGCCAGCGTTATATACATAGACGTTGGTAAGGTTAACGGTACCACCCCAAAGCTCAATACCATCGTCGGCACTACCCATTATTGCAATGTCGGATATAGTTGTGCCTGAACCGACAGCCAACAGGGAAAGACCATTCAGTTCTTTGTCGACTTCGACTTCAAAGCCGGTGTGCTTGATAATGACATACTTCAGTGTACCCGAATTGTCGCTAGGATCAGTACCACCACCTACCTGTGTACCTGCTTCATAGACCTTTGTTCCACCAACGATAGGTGCTTTACCAATAAGAACCAAACCGCCCCACTCACCTTGTGCGTCCTTAGTGGACGTACCGTTATAGTCATCAGCAGAAGTAAAGATTATTGGATCGGCCTCAGTGCCTTGTGCGTCGATCGCGGCGCCTGCGTTGATTGCCAAATATGTACTTGGCGTAGAACCGTATAGGACAGTGCCAGCAGGGATAGTCAGCGTCGTCCCATCAAGAAAATTAACTTCGCCTGTGATTTTGTACGCCACGCCAGCGCTCAAGGTAACGCTTTCGTTAAAATCACCTTTAAGTTCATGGTTGGCGTCCACGTATGCGGCTGTCCCGGCGGCAGCATCATTACTACCTCCCGATGAACCGCCAGAACTACAACCTCCTAATCCAGTTATTGCCCCGCTCGCCAAAATCAGGCTAACGACTGCGCTACTTACTTTCAAGCCAGGAAATGTCACATCATCCTCCCTTCGTTAGATTTACACATATAATTGTTATCGAAGTGTAACCGTAGCGTGTGACGAATATATTACAGTCGTTAATATTTTATGTTTCAGCTTTCGTCGTATTTAATATGGAAATTGGAATTTGTATCATTCAACCGCCCACAATATAAATCAATCGGTTTCAAAGACACGCAGAGACCCTATCGACAAATGTACGAGCACTAACAAATGCGCTTAGGCACAGAAAAATCCGGGCACAAGACAGCCTTTTTTCAAGCAGCCGTAATCGGCGATGGCCGGGTCGCCCAACCGGAAATGAAAACAATAGCCTGCTACGTTCTTTAACTATACAGGTCTTGTTAAATCGTCATTCCTTAGGCAATAAGGTATTAGCGGGATAAACTACCGCGAAATAAGACTCGCAACTTTTTGCTGTTTCAGCTCCTTCTCCAGCTCTTCCAAAGATAGGTCATTCAAATCTTGGGCTTTCACCTGATAATGCTTGAGCTGTTTTTCGGACAAAGGAATAAGACCAATCTCTGTAAGCAGACCATCACCACCGACAAGTTCTTCGTTCATGAACATTTCGATATACTCCCGCATTGCCGGCACCTTAGTCGCATGACTGTTTTTAACGTAGAAATAGAGGCTCCGAGATATAGGGTAGGTTTTGGTAGAAATATTGTCTCGAGTTGGTTCAACACCATTGATACTTACACCACTAATAACATCCTCGTTAGACATTAGGTAGCTGTAACCAAATACACCGAATGCGTCGCGGTCTTTTGTTAATTTTTGCACAATCAAGTTGTCATTTTCTCCACTTGCAATATAGGCGTCATCGCTACGGATGATACGATAGCCTTTTAGCCCGGCATCACGGTATACCTTCATATCCTGGGTTTGGAACTCCAATATAATCTCTTCCAGTGCGTCCCTTGTACCGGAGCTCAATGGCGGCCCATAGATGGTGATCTTCCTGTGAGGCAATGCCTTGTCAATTTCATCCCAATAGTGGTAGGGATTGTCGATCAGTCCATTACCATCTTTGTTAGGAACAAGCTTGGCAACAGCCAGCAGCAACTGCATCTTGGAAAGATTAAGCTTCTCATTTTTATTCGATTGGGCCAGCACGATTCCGTCGTAGCCGAACATTATCTCGGTGATATCACTTACACCGTTTCGCTGGCATAAATAGTATTCTTTTACCTTCATGCGCCGACTGGCATTCGCGATATCCGGAGAGCCCATGCTATTGTCGGAACAAAATATCTTCATACCCCCACCTGTACCGGTCGACTCCACTACCGGGGTTGGATAACGTGATACCGCACCAAATTCTTCAGCAACGTAGCTGGCAAATGGATATACGGTGGAACTGCCCACGATACGGAGTTGGTCGCGGGCCGGAGCTACAGTTGGCAGCAGCGCAGCAACAATTAACACAAGCAGATTTTTCATAATGACTCCCGTATAACAAAGTTGGAATTGATATCGCCGTCAGCACCTAACGCGAGCTTGGCAACTATTTTTGAACTTGCAGAAAAAACAATCGTATTGCTTTTCTCGTCGTACCGCATCCGATCGGCTCCGGATACGACAGGTGTTACACCCCGTATCGCTGAAACGCGGATTGGTTCGAATATACCGGCATATTTACGGGCACGCTTCCTCTCTTTTAAACACTCTTCCCCGAATACTGTTTGCAAGTGAGAAAAACCTGCATCACAACCATGCTTCTTTGGTTTTTTGGCATCAAACATATTGCTGAATGTTGCTCGTTTGAGCCGGAATTTCATTTTTAATGCTGAACTCTTACCCAATTTCAGATATTGATATTTTTTTCCAATTCTTTGAACCACGTACAAACTACCCTTCACCAAACTACTGTCCGCGTCTGCCACGAATAAATACAGGTTGCGAGAGTAGCTTCCATCATACAAATAGATAGAACGCTTATCTGGCATAATCAGTACCTGGGAGGCGAAAAGGCGCCCGAGAGCGTAATTTTTAATAAGTTTTGCGTCGCCCGCCTCGTTCAGAAGAACCGCCTCCATGTTCCAACCATAATTATAGGGCTCCACCATCTTAGTATTGCGGGCAAAATACGGACTATATGCTTCAACAAACTCCTTTGGATTAGCGGCGTCAATTAACCGGTTTTCATTTAACAACAGGGTGCCCCAGGGCGTTACGACACCGCTATCTGGCTTTGTGACGCCGCCGGCCGAACTCATATCGATAGCTACCGTATCTATATATTTCAGGTTGTCGGCATCCATCCTTGTCAGGTAAATAGAACCTATGTCATGCTTGAACACTGAGAAAACAAAGTGCGAATTACCTTTGACCACAGGTATATCAGCAATTGTCTTGCGATATACAAGAGGCTGATCGCCTATCATTAACGGTTTTCCACTCGCATTCCTGGCAAGTCCGAAAATATGCCGACCAACAACAGTTCCGGACTTTAATTCCTGCGCGTTGGCTCCCAACCCGCCTGACAACAACATCAAAAGTAAAATAGTTCGAATGACCAGTTTCATCTCAGTATTTCATTGAAAATGACAGTGTAAAACTTCTACCGGGTTTATAAGTTTCAACAACAACAACATCACCCTGGCGGGTTTCCACCGTGGAATCCAGAATATTCAGCGCCTTGAAATTTAGGCTGTAACCAATCCTTTTAACCTGTTCATCATAAGTGTCATTCAATCGCCACTTCACAACGAAATCGAGCTTTTTGAATGGGTACTCGTAATAGTCCGGAGCACCGTATGATCCGAGTGCAGTAATCCGCTTACCGAATTCATTATATAGAAAAATGGCGCTTCTCCCGGTGTTCAGGTTATCGTAGCCAATATTGAAATTTATTACATATGGCGACTGGCCTTGCATTGGCCTGTTCTTTGTACTTAATTCCGTAATCATTACGTCATCGCTATTCTTATCCAGCCGAATATTCGAATCGATAAGAGCGTAATTCGATTCAATAAAGAAGTTGGAAAACGAATTACCGATAAATCCTAGTTTCTTCCGAAAATTGATCT
>JASFOJ010000120.1:0-15044 GCA_050116575.1 Gammaproteobacteria bacterium
CATCCAGTCGAGCTAACACCCGGTGTGCTGTGTTTCCCAAACTCAATGCCGTAGTTGCTGTTGTGAAAATCAACCCGCCTAACGCCGAGACGCCGCCACCAGCAATTCCAAGAGCCGCGGTAAGTATGGGATAACTAGTTCCGCCAAGCAAGCCATTATTCAGGTGACCAATAATGTGCTGATTTTTACGAGACAAGATTGTGACTTTGCGCCGCAAGAAACAATTCTCTTTTTTGTCCAACGACTTTATACCCTTTCTTGGTATAACACCCCACTTCCCATTTGCCACCCTATGCTGCTGGACGAGTGCTAATGCATTTTTGTGATCTTGAATATAGGAGACTATTACTTGGTTTAGCCTCTTGCTTGATTTCTTCTGTAACGGTTGGAGTTGGCTTAGAATTTGATTTGATATATGCGGCCTCTTTAATTTATTGAAAATAAATACTACCCCACTTCCGAAAAAGGTCAATACTCTTCTGTAATATTCACATCACAGTTGATTTTAATGAATATATGATGGGAGCCATATAGTGGATGAGATTTGATTTGACACCTTATTTATTAGTTGCTGAAGGTCAGCAATCAGTATCAAACGTCTGATCAGCGCCGTGTGCGCAACGCCCGCTATTGGGCAGTCTGATTATAAATTTTACAATATACTGAGCTGCGTTTAACGACGTCTCTGGCGGCGGTTAAAAGTGAATTCGCCTGATTTCCCCTGTTATTGTCTCAAAACGACTATTAGTGGCCACCTGATAATTTACTAGTAGATGGGCCTGTCATGGCTGGTTACGGATGCGGAGCGTTGTTTCCCGTTACACCATGGTAGTTGCCTGCCGCGAGTCTCCCCGTTTAGGTATCGAGATCGATACGATGGACGATTCGCAGAATAATTTATCACTTTTACTGAGGTACATATTTGGTTTTCGTTGTTTTGCGGTAGTTTGCTATATCCAGGAAAATCAACAAGGTACACTTTCTCCGCGGGTATCAAGCACTAAGCGAAGCAGACGATAACCTGTTACATCAGTGTGTGTAACGGGTGTGTGTAATACCCATGTGTAACAGGAGTGTGTAACCATGAGCCGCCGAATCAACGTAATGGTGGAAGACAATGTATGGGAGAACCTGCGTGAGATTGCCAAAGGCGAGCGCAGCAAGTTCATCAATGATGCCATACGCGACCGGTTTTTAAAACTGCAGCGCCAGCAAGCGGTCGAGGCGGTTGATAAAATTCGTGACACGCTGCAGCTTAAAGCGGTTGATGTAAATGTTGTTGACGTGCTGCGACGGGAACGGCAGCGGGATTCATGATCTACCGGGTTGCGGATGCTTCGGTGATCGCCCAATGGCTGTTGCCGGCGGAGTTTTGCCCGCTACAGGAAAAAGCCCTGCAGTTCCGGGAAGCATTCATCGAACAGCACTTTACCATCGTTGTACCTTCCCTGTGGTGCTACGAAGTCGGTAGTCTGCTTACCCGTTTTGCCCCGAGCCAGGCCGATGAACTCATGTATCACTGTTCCAAACTGGGGATGCTGCAGGTCAATCCGGGTCAAAATCTGCTGCGCAAAACCTGGCAGCTGGTCAGGCGCTACCGGGTGCCATTTTACAGCGCGTCTTATCATGCACTGGCGGACAGTAATAGGCTGGAGCTTGTGACCGCCGATAAGGGTTATGTTGATAAAGTGGGTTATTCCAGCGGGATTATTTATCTTGCCGATTGGTGACAACAGGGAATCCTTTTCATTTTTTGGTTATTATTGCTTTGCCGGTGACTCGGCAGGTCAGGTAATATGGAAGCTCATTCAAAAACGGCGGGAAAGCGGATCATGAAATACCAGGGACGCATTGGCCTGGCGCTGGGGAGTGGCGCGTCACGGGGATGGAGCCACATTGGCGTGATCAAGGCATTGTTGCAAATGGGCGTTGAACCGGAGATTGTGACCGGATGCTCCATTGGGTCGTTGGTGGGCGCCGCCTACTGTTGCGGCAAACTCGACACGCTGGAACAGTGGCTAACAAAACTGGACAGGCTGGAGGTGGCAAAGTTTTTCGAAGTGAACTGGTCTTTTAACGGTTTCGTGGACGCCGATCACATGGAAAACTTTCTTACCTCCTATGTTTGTGATAGCGATACCGATATCGAAGACTTGGAGAAAACCTTCGCCGCAGTGTCCACCGATTTGCACTCGGGCAGGGAAATCTGGTTTACCAAGGGCCCGGTATTTAAAGCGGTATGGGCCTCCATCGCGCTGCCCGGCCTGTTTCCGCCACTGCGACACGAGGGCAAATGGCTGGTGGACGGCGGCCTTGTCAATCCGGTGCCGGTATCTGTGTGCCGTGCATTGGGTGCGGATTTTGTTATTGCGGTGAATCTCAACGGCAATATCGTGGGCCGGCATTTCACCAAAAAGCCGGCCACCAACCGGCAAATAGAGCAGTCGGACGAGGATGAGGCTAATGAAAAGCAACGCGATGCGGGCCTGACAGACAAGTTCATGCAACGCATTAAGGAGTATTCATCGTCATTGTTTGCCGATAGCGACGAAGGCGATACGGCACCCGGTTTGTTTGATGCCATTGCCGGGTCCATTAATATCACCCAGGACCGTATTACCCGCAGCCGCATGGCTGGTGATCCCCCGGATTTATTGCTGGCGCCCAAGTTGTCCCATATCGAACTGCTGGAATTTCACCGCGCCAGCGAAGCGATCAGGGAAGGTGAGGCCTGCGTCGAGCGTATGTCCTCTGAAATAAAATATGCCTTGCATATTGACTGATTCCGGGTGATTGCGAGATGCCTGTAAGGTTGTATTCATTGCGCCATGTTCCCGACGACGAAGCACAGGAACTGCGTGAGCTGTTGGACAGCCACAATATTGCCTATTATGAAAGTGAACCGGGCAATTGGGGTATATCCGCCGGTGCCTTCTGGCTGCGTAACGAAGATCAGTTGCTGGAGGCCAGGGGCCTGATTGATGAATACCAGCGTCAGCGTACCGAACAGGTGCACCAGGAATACCGGCGCCTGCAACAGGAAGGCAAACTGCCGACGTTTATCGATAATTTTAAACAGCGGCCGCTGCAACTGATTTTTTACATTGGCGTTATCCTGGTTATTCTTTATTTTACGTTGAAGCCGTTTCTGACCATGGGGCGTTGAAAAAGGGTAAAAAGGGGCGCTTAAAAACCAGGGGATGTTGTTACAGGTTGATTGGGAATGACGGATGACAAATACAAATATTCAAAATAGAGGCCTGGTATGGCGACTTTTGCATTAACCTGGACGGGGTTCGCCTGGCGTTGGCTGTTCGCGCTGGTGGTGGTGTTTGCCACTTATAACCCGGAAGGTTACTCCTTTTATCATTGGGGCTTGCAACATATTCGTGACATCACTGCGCTGAAAGCGTTTACCGGTATTGTACTGGTGATCGGCTGGACCGTGTTCATCAGGGCCACGATTAATTCATTGGGCGGTTTCGGTTTATTGCTGGCTAGTGCGTTTTTTGCCGCCTTGCTGTGGGTGTTCGTTGACTACGGCTGGATACCCGGGGACAGTGTCCGGGTGCTGTCGTATGTCATATTGGTTGTGGTTAGCGCGATTCTTGCCATTGGCATGTCCTGGTCGCACCTGCGGCGACGCTGGTCGGGCCAATATGATGTGGATGAGACGGATGAGTATGAATGACGCCCGGGTATGCGTTTCAATGGGGTGTTAACCATCCCGTATACCGGTTAGTGGCCGTCACGCGTTGACGGTAATGAACCACCTGGGGTTCATTCTGCCGAAATCCCTGCGGATATTGTTTTTCAATCGACGGTTCGAATCGAGTACGTAAGCCTGGTTATTCTCCCGCACAAACACCGCCCAGTGCCAATAGGGCTTGCCTTTTTCCAGGTGCCATTTCAGGGACAACAGCGCGCAGTCCGGCAGTTGGTGCCAGTCCTTAAACAGCGTTTCATGTTTGCTCGTGGTAAAGCCCAGTGTCTGTAGCAGCTCGCGAACATGCCGTGTGTGCGACCATAGTTCCCGGTCTTGTGCAGATATACCCAGCCCATTGGCAACCCTTTTGGCTTCTTTGTAAGTAATACCGGCAATTGCCGCGGCGCTGGCAAGGGCGCAGCCGGTAGGTTCCTGTTGTATTACGGGTTTCACGGGATTGAGTCTCGGGATCGCTGGTCTTACTCGGTTTTGGTAACCGTTTTACCACGCTTGATGGCGTTACCGCCAAATTTTTCATTGATGGCGTCGGCGAGTTTGTCGATGTTGGATGTTTGCCGGTTGTTATCGGCGAACAAATCGATTTGTTCAGCCGTTGCGGTTTGCGGACCAAACTGGCTAACGCCAACACCTAACAGGCGAATACCCTGCCGGGCCAGATCCACTTTGGGCAGTAATTCGTGTTTAACAACCTGCCAGATAGGTTTGGTATTGTTGGTTGCTTCCTTCACCGAATGTGAGCGAGTGATGGTTTTAAAATCACCGTAGCGCACCTTGATGGTAACCGTGCGGCCTTTCAATTCAGAATGCCGGAGCCGCGCGGCCACCTGTTCGGTTAAATGCAGCAACTGTGCTTCGATGGTATCCGTGTCGCGCAGGTCGGTATCGTATGTGCATTCGTGGGAAATGGATTTGGCCTGGTGGTCGGTTACCACCACCCGGTCATCGATGCCGTTGGCCAGTTGATGTAAGTGAATCCCGTGTTTGCCGAACCATGCCGATAATTGGGATTGTGGCAGTAGCCTGAGATCCCTGATCGTATGAATGTTGTGTCCTGTTAATTTGGCGGCAGACACTTTGCCAATACCCCAGATACGTGTCACCGGCAGTGGGTCGAGAAAAGCCTGTATTTCATTGTCGTTAACCACCACGAAACCGTCGGGCTTGTCGATGTCGGAGGCAATTTTGGCAATGAACTTGTTGGGGGCGATGCCAATGGAAACCGTTAACCCCAGTTCGCGGTCAATATCGTGCTTGATTTTTCGCCCGATCGTCGGGGTATCGCCAAACAGTTTTTCGCTGGCGGCCGCATCCAGGAATGCTTCATCCAGCGCCAGCGGTTCAATGACCGGCGTGTAGCGTAAGAAGATATTTTTTATCTTTTGCGAATAATCCGCGTAAAGCGGGATGTGTGGTTTCAGCAATACCAGTTCCGGGCAACGGCGAGTGGCGATGGCGCAGGGTAGCGCGCTGTGCACACCATATTGACGCGCAATATAGTTGGCGGCGGATACCACGCCGCGGGTTCGCGATGGACCGCCCACGGCGACGGGCCGGTCGCGCAGTTGCGGTTTGTCCAGTAATTCAACGGACACGTAAAAAGCGTCCATGTCGGCGTGAATAATCATTGCGTGATAAACAAACTGTAAAACCAGATGATAGTGATCAACGCGGTCAGTGCCTTAATCACCGGCCAGTTTGCGATGGTGGCCAGATGCCTGTCGTAAAACGCCAGATACCGCGTATCCGGATGGCCGGACGCCATGCCCCGTTTGCGCTGGCGCCGGCAATCCAGCGCAAAGGCCAGTTGCCAGGCGTTGCCGGCGATGTAAGCGCCGGTTTGATACCAGCGTTGTAAAGCCACTTTTATGCCGTCGCCGTTCATTTGGCGGTGGGCCAGTTTTAACAACGGCTTCATATCCAGCTTGCGTGTTTTGTCCTGGCTTCGATAGGCATCCAGTGCCCAGTGAAAAAAATCGTCGACACCCATAGCGTTAAAGTTACACAAAAAACTGTTAATAATCTGGCGCCGCGTAAAACCTTCGGCTTCGAAACGCCGCGCGGACGTCGTCAATTCGCCGGGCAGGGTGATCCAGTGGCCGGTGTTAAAAATTCTCGCCGACAGCTTGGCGTCTTCCATGTAAGGCAGGCTCTCGTCGAAACCGCCCAACCCATCAAAATAGTCCTTTGCCAGCCAGAAACCCTGATCGCCGTTTATACAGTCAGGGCGGTTCAGGCGGGTTTTGCACTCGTAGAAATAGTACACCGCCGAATCGTTGTCGCGGACAAAACGTAGCGGGAAATGGCCGGCAATCCGTGTATGTCCGTGATGGCGGCGTGCGTTTTCCATGCACTGATGCGCCTGCTTAAGCAATCCCGTATTATCAATTCGAGTATCGGCATGCAGAAACAGATATTCGCTGGCCGCCGCGGCCCGGGCGCCGGTGTTCATTTGCCGGGCGCGTCCCGGTTCGCTGGACAGCATTTTCAGTTCCAGGGACGTTTTGTTTTTGAAAGATTCGCACGCTGCCAATGTGCCATCATGACTGCCGCCGTCCACCACGATGATTTCCAGTGGTGGGTACTGTTGCCGGGAAAGATCGTCCAGTAAATGCGGCAATTGTCCGGCTTCATTCAATACAGGGATGATCACGGACAACGACGGGTGTGCTTTCATGGCGCTATTATAGCGGCAACCGGTAACGCGAGGCAGCGCCCGGTACCATATCCCGGATGGCCACCGCTGTAACCGGTGAAATCACCATTCACGATACCCTTGGTGCAACTAAGTGATTGAAATCAGGTTTAAAAAAATCGATTTGGCCCCACATTTAACCCCACATGATCAAACACGGGTTTATTACACCTCGCAGCGCTGTAAAATATGGCGCCAGATCAGGTTGTCCAATTTGCGTCTCAGGCTGCAACGTCACCGTACGTCGACGGTCGAATTCGCTCTATAGCGCTCAAACCAAAGGAGTTCCTTATGTCCGATGATACAGCACAGTTCACCATTGATGTCATGGAGCTCGGTCCCATGGAAAATTTTATTTACCTGATCAAGGATCACGCCACCGGCCGGGCGGCGGTAGTGGATCCGGCCTGGGAGGTGGACCAGATTATCAAGCGCGCGCGCCAAAGCGGCGTAAAAATCACCGACATTTTACTGACCCACAGCCACCATGATCATATCAACGGCATTGAAGGCGTGCTGGATGATTTCGATGCCCAGGTACATTTGCTAAAAGCCGAGGCGGATTTCTGGGGGAAATACAAGGATGCCACTAACCTGCATCACGGCGGCGATACCATTGCCGTGGGAGAGACGTCCATTCAAATTTTGCATACACCCGGGCACACCCCAGGGTCCGCCTGCTATCACGTGGGGAACAACCTGATCGCCGGCGATACCTTGTTTGTATTCGGTTGCGGCCGTTGTGACCTGGCTGGTGGTGATCCCCATCAAATGTTCGAGACCCTGAAGCGCATTCAACAGCAGCTGCCCATGGATACACTCTTATATCCGGGGCACAATTATGCGGAGAAGCCAACGTCCACCATCAAGGAACAGGTGGAGGGTAATCCTTTTATGCACTTTGATGATGAAAAGCAATTTGTCCACTACCGGATGGTGGAGCATGATAAAATACGCCATTCACCTTATCATCCTGTGCACCGGCATTCATAAACGTCACCCGAGTAAATAAACACTCGATGTATTAACTAAACAGCACTGGCGCATCTTCGCGTCGTCGCTGTAAAAGGATATTTACTACAGTTAACCATGACAGTTGCATTATCAATTAAAGACCTGAAGAAAACCTATGCCAACGGCTTCGAGGCCCTCAAGGGGATTGACCTTGATGTGCAGCAGGGAGATTTTTTTGCCTTGCTGGGACCTAACGGGGCCGGCAAGTCGACAACTATTGGTATCGTTACCTCTTTGATCAATAAAACCGGCGGCACGGTGGAAATTTTCGGCGAGGATATTGACCGGAATTTTGCCGTGGCCAAAGGCTACCTCGGTTTGGTGCCCCAGGAGTTTAATTTTAATATTTTTGAACCGGTGCAGGAGATATTGTGGAACCAGGCCGGCTATTACGGCATCGACCACAAAACCGCCGAGCAGCGGACGGAGCGTTATCTTAAACAACTCGACCTGTGGGACAAGCGCCATCAGCAGGCCGGCATGTTGTCCGGCGGCATGAAACGCCGGTTGATGATTGCCCGGGCCCTGGTGCACGAACCAAAACTGTTAATACTGGACGAGCCCACCGCCGGTGTTGATATAGAGATTCGCCACAGCATGTGGCAATTTTTACGGGAAACCAACGCCAAGGGCACAACCATTATACTGACCACCCACTACCTGGAAGAGGCGGAAAACCTGTGCCGGAACATTGCCATTATTGACCATGGCCAGTTAATCGAGAATACGTCTATAAGGGCATTGTTAAGGCAGCTTGATTTTGAGACCTTTATCCTCGATCTTGAAGAGCCGGTATCCGGTTTGCCCGTGATCGATGGTTTTCGCATTACGCCCATTGACGATACCACTATCGAAGTGGAAATTGACAAAAAGCAGAGCTGTAACGTGCTGTTTGAGCATTTTTCCCGGCACAATATCCAGGTCAAGAGTATGCGCAACAAGACCAACCGTCTCGAACAATTGTTCATGCACCTGGTAACGGAAAGCGTAGCGCGCAATGGAGTCGCGAAAACCCATGACGCTGCGTGAACAATATGTTGCTTACTCCACCATAGTGGTGCGGGAGGTACGGCGCTTTACGCGTATCTGGATTCAAACCATTCTGCCGGCCATGATTACCACCGCGTTGTATTTCATTATTTTCGGTAATCTCATCGGTAGAAAGATCGGTGACATGGAAGGGTATCAGTATATTGACTATATTATTCCCGGTCTGGTATTGATGTCTATCATCACTAATTCATACGCCAACGTGGTGTCATCGTTTTACAGCGCCAAGTTTCAGAAAAATATTGAAGAAATGCTGGTGTCCCCCATACCCAACTACATTATCCTGTTGGGTTTTATATCCGGCGGGGTGGCGCGGGGGTTGTCGTGCGGTGTTGCAGTCACTATTGTGGCCACGTTTTTTTCCAGCTCCGGCGTCGAACATATCCCGGTGGTGTTATCCATTGCCGTGTTGACCGCTATTTTATTTTCCCTGGCCGGGTTTATTAATGCAGTGTTTGCCAAGAGTTTCGATGATATTTCCATTATTCCCACCTTTGTATTGACGCCATTGACCTATCTTGGTGGTATTTTTTATACCATCTCGGTATTGCCGGAGTTCTGGCAAAACGTATCCCTGGTCAATCCTATCCTTTATATGGTAAACGCATTTCGTTACGGCGTGTTAGGTGCATCCGATATCAATATAGTTACATCCTACGTGATAATAGTGGCATTTATCGTCGTGCTGTTTTCTTTCAGCCTGTATTTGCTGGAAAAGGGACATGGAATTCGAAAATAATCTGTCCGCAATACAGCGTATGAAACTGATATTCACGTCGTTACTGGTAGCGTTGTTAATGTCCTGCGCCGTGCAGCAAAAACAACTGCCGCCGCCGGCCCCGGAAGACGTGCAGTTTGAATCCCGGGAAAATCTGCGGCACTGGCACGACCCCACTTATAAAAGCTACTACGGGCTAAAGGGGCCGGTAAAAATGTTGGTTATCAAGCCGGTCAGCGTGCAAAGCGCCACGTCTGACATGGACGTGACCGGCGGCGAGGCTGTCGGATGGCAGTTGCGTTTTAATCCACAAGGCCGCCTGTTATGGAAAAAACGCACGGATGCTGATGCACCGTTTGAAACTCGATATGAATACCGCCCCGATGGGCAATCAGTGAAACGCATTGCCTCCTACTATGAAGGCAAACTATGGCGCACCAGCGACTACGTGTATCAAAATGGCAAACTTGCCAAAGTGCAGTACGCCGATCATGTTAACAACGACCGGTTTGCCGTACAGGTTCGCCGCCAGCATACGCCGCAAGGCTGGTTTGAAACACAAACGCCGGTGGGAAAGGTTAATGTGCCCGTTTATCACGAGTTTCAACCAGGTAACCAGCTGGTGTGGGCCAGTAAAGGCGGTATCAATAATGGGTTAAGTTCCATGTACTATATTCAGACCGCGGACAGTGTGAATTCATCGTCGGTGGCTAATCGCAATACACCATACATGAGCGGTCAGGGTGGTTACCGTTACCATTACTACGATAACGGTTTGCTGCAAAGCGTGGAGAGTTACAATGCCCATGACAATGGCTTGTTTCATACCACGACCTATCAATATAATGATTTGCAATTGTTAAAGTCAGAGCGGAAAGTGGTGAGCGGCGACAGCGTTTTCAATGAAGTGGCCAACGCGTCCGTAGAGTACCATTATCTGTCGGTAGACCGGAACGGAAACTGGCTGCGGCGCATGTTACAGTATCAATCCGGAAATCGGCAAGCGTCACTTGTGGAAGCGCGTTCCATTGAATACTTTAACGATGGCAAAGCAGGCGCTGTCACCGAAAAAGGTGTTACCAGGACGCCCAACTAGCGCAGGGCTTAACCGCAAACAGCGGGTAGTCCGGGTTTTTAACGCCACCGGTTAAAGGCTGTACAATTCCGTCCGCGCCCGGTTTTTCGGTGTATAATACGCGCTGCCGGTGTTTGCGGGTGCTGATTGCCAGTGGTAATCGAAACCGGTTGCTGCCGCTTTCGGTGTTGTGCTGACTGTTTAACATCGAAATCGTAAGCAACCGTTGGTACAGAGACAGGCGGTTAACGAATCAAATTTCAGGAATGGCTATGATTAAAATGTTTCGCAGATTGGTTTTGCCGGGGCTGACAATTCTGGTGTTAATGGCAGGCATCCAGAGTACATTGGTACTCGGCGCGGATAAATCAGCCGCCGGCACGATAAAAGGGAAAGTTAATTACTGTTCCCGCGGTGGTTATATTGGCATGCAGGTATTTATCCCCGGGCGCCAGTTTAATGTGTTCCTGGGCAAAGACGGCCATTTCATCTTTAAAAACGTGCCCGCCGGCAAATACGATATTAATTATGTTATTAACGGCCGGCTGGTTAACGAAAACAAAGATGTCCCCGTCACCGCTGGTGGTACCAACGATCTTGGCGAGATTGCGTTTTGTGGTGAGGATACTGCCCCATCCACGTCGACACCGTCAACCAGTCCTGAAAACGCGAAGACAGCCTGCGAGGAAAATCCACAATCGCCCGAGTGTGTTGACAACGACAAGGACGGCGTGGTCGCCGCCAAAGACTGTGATGACACCAATCCTGATATTCGTCCCGGTGCCATCGAACGTTGTGACGGCGTTGATAACAATTGTAACGGCGAGGTGGATGAAGTGCTGTCCGTCGATATTCAAAATGGTGTGGGTTTTTGCAGCAAGGGGCATGTCAGTGTGAAATCCTGTAATAAAGGTTTTGACGATTGCGATAAGGATCCAACTAACGGCTGTGAAACCGATATAATGAACGACAATGACAACTGTGGCCGCTGTGGTAATCAGTGTTCTGATATTGAAATTTGTCGCCTGGGGTTTTGTTAAAGCTCTGTGGAAGTGGCGAGCGTAAGGCATTGGCCTTGCGAGTTAAAGCCTTTCGAGTTGAAGCTCTTTAGTTAAACCCTTGAGATGTAAAAGAGGTTACGCCTTCCCTTGTGGAAGTTATGTTTAAGCGTGGGCGTTGACAATAAATTGCCTGGCGACGCCCTTATTGTCTGCCACGTTTTTCAAACGCGGTGTGTTCAGGTTAACCGCTTTAACAACCTTCTTGTCACGCAGGTAATCGGCAACCACGTCCCAAATTGCTTTTCCTTGCTGGTTTTCTTCCAGGCCGGCCCAGGCCCCGACGACATAAGTTTTGTTCGGCTCGATTTTTTTACCATTGAGTTCCATGTTCTGAATGCGCTTTCCCTTGCGCATGTTGGGGTCGATGGTGTATTGCAAACCGCCGATGCGTACCATATCGCCACCTTGTTGCAGGTATGGGTCCGGGTTGAACCGGTTGTCGGCAATATCTTCCAGCACTTGCTTAATACGGGCGCCGGTCATTTCCTGGCGCCGCACTTCTGGATAAGTGATGGCGGTTTGCGACATGAGATCGTCCATGGTGATGGGGCTGCCCGGCAGTATGGTGGTGCCCCAGCGAAAGCCCGGTGAAAAGGCCATCTGGGTGTCCTGGGTCTGCATCAGGGCGTCCACGATGATCTGGTCAAAGGTGCCGGTAAAGGTGCCGCGCCGGTAGAGCATGTCTTCATTGTGTGCCAGCACTTCGTTGAGTTTTTTCTCGTAGGGTGCGCGTACTTTTTCGATGTGGGCGGCCATTGCGGGTTCCGGTTCCAGAAGATTGGAAAATACCGGCAGCAGATGATATTTGTAGCCTTTGATTTTTCCTTTTTGCACGTTGAGGTCCAGCACCGACAGAAATTTTCCGGATGTGCCGGAGTTGATGACCAGGGTTGTGCCGCCGCTGTTGGCGACTTCGATGGCGGTGGGCACTGCATCGTGCGTATGACCGCCCAGAATAGCGTCGACCCCGCGTATGCGGTTGGCCATTTTCAGGTCAATGTCCATACCGTTGTGGGACAGCACCACGACCACCTGGGCTCCATCATCACGGGCCTTGTTGACACAGCGTTGCAAGCGTTCTTCCTTGATGCCAAACTGCCATTCGCTGACGAAATGACGGGGATTGGCAATAGGGGTATAGGGGAATGCCTGGCCGATGATCGCCACCGGTACGTTGTTGATTTCCCGGATGACAGTATCGTTAAACACCGGGTCTTCGAAGTCCAGGTCCAGCACGTTTTGGGCGACGAAATCAATTTTGTCCTTGAAGTCGTTATTGAGAATCTCGAACAGTCGTTCCGGGCCATAAGTAAATTCCCAATGGCCGGTCATGACATCAACGCCCAGCAATAAGGCGGCATCCACCATATCCTGTGCCTGGGTCCACAATGCGGTGGCGGAACCCTGCCAGGTATCACCGCCATCGAGCAACAATGCGTTGGGCCGGTCCGCACGCATGCGTTTTACCAGGGTGGCAAGATGGGCAAAGCCGCCGGTTTTCCCATAACGGTGCGCCAGTTCCGGAAAATCCAGGAATGACAGCGCGTAGGCACTGTTGGAGCGCTTGGGGATGTTAAACCTTTCCAAAGTATGTCGCCCTACCAGGTGGGGCACTTCGTTTTTCATCCGCTTGCCGATGCCAATATGAATGTCCGGTTCACGGTAATAGGTAGGTACTAGTTGGGCGTGACAATCGGTAAAGTGCAGCAGTGATACATTGCCAAAGCGTGGAATGTTATAGGCGTCGCCCGGCAGGCTGGAATTTAAGATGCCCGATGCGTGTTCCATGCCACTGGCGGCTGAGGAGTTTTTCGGTGTCCAAAGTCCCGCAGCACTTGCCGCGATCATCATTTGCAAAAATTCTCTTCGTGTCATAGCCATGGTTACTTTCTATCTCCGCATAATGGATGTTGCTAATACGCCACTACTACTATGGTTGTTTGTGTGATTGTTTGCCGCGTGGCCTGCTGTTTGCCATTTCTTCCCAATACCCCGATCATGCCGTTGGCGTTTGATATCCCGTGTTGCCTGACAGATCCGGCAGGGAAGGTTGATTGACATCATCAATCATGATGAATTTTTTAACCCGCAGATAGTTAGCGACAACGTCCCATACCGGTTGGTTATCGCTGGTATCCTGGACGCTGGCCCATCCTGCGGCAACGTATTTTTTATTGGCCTGCACCGGCTCCCCATTGAGGGTGAGTGAACGGATGCGCGATCCCATTTTGCTGCCAGGATCCAGCCGGTATTGCATACCACCGACGCGCACCATATCGCCACCCTGTTTGCGATAAGGATCGCGGCTGAAACGGTTATCTGCCAGGTCTTCCAGTACCTGCTTGATGTATGCACCGGTCATTTCGTTGCGTGTTACGTTGGGATAGGTAATAGCGGTTTGCGCCATTAAGTCTTCCATGGTGATGTTAGCGCCAGGCAATACTGTGGTTCCCCAGCGGAAACCGGGGGAAAATGCGATTTCGGCATCCATTGAATTGCGCAGGGCGTCAAGAATCAATTGGTCAAAGGTCCCATTGAACGTGCCCCGCCGGTAGAGCAAATCGTCGGTCATGGCGAGCGTTTCGTTCAATTTTTCATTATACGGTTTTCTTACCGATTCAATATGCGCCATCATTTCAGGATCCGGCTTTAACAGATTGGCAAATACCGGTACCAGTGAGTATTTGTAATCGCGTAATTTGCCGTTGCGCACATCCATGTCCAGTACCGATATAAACTTGCCGTTGGTACCGGAGTTAATAACCACGGTTTTGCCGTTGCGATTGGAGATTTCCGCGGCGTCGGGAATGGCATCGTGGGTATGGCCACCCAATATGAAGTCGATGCCGGTAACACGGCTGGCCAGTTTAAAATCCACATCAATGCCGTTGTGAGACAGCAGCGCCACCACCTGGGCGCCTTCTTCCCTGGCTTTATCCACGTTTTTCTGTAACAGGTCCTCCCGTATTCCAAATCGCCACTGCGCTACAAATTGCCGCGGATGGGCAATGGGTGTATAGGGAAACGCCTGACCAATGATCGCTACTGGTACACCGTTGATCTCCCTGATCACGTATGCCTTGAAGACAGGATCTTCAAAATCCTTGTCAACCACGTTCTGGGCAACGAAATCCAAATTCCCTTTGAAATCCTTTTCCAATATTTCAGTAAGTCGCTCCATGCCGTAAGTGAATTCCCAATGGCCGGTCATAACATCCACGCCCAGCAATTTCATGGCGTCCACCATATCCTGACCGTTGGTCCACAGTGATGTTGCCGAACCCTGCAGGGCATCGCCGCCATCAAGCAATAGCGAGCCAGACCGGGCGGCGCGCAACTGTTTAATCAATGTTGACAGGTAAGCAAAACCGCCGGTTTTTCCAAACCGGTGCGCCAGCTCCGGAAAGTCGAGGAAGGTCAAGGCATAGGCTTTTTGTGAATGATGGGGAATATTGAAACGTTCCAGAAAATATTTGCCTACCAGGTAAGGAACCTGGTCCTTTTGGCCATTGCTGAGATTAACGTGGGGTTCCCGGTAATATGTCGCCACCAACTGGGCATGGGTATCGGTGATATGCAACAACGAGGCGTTGCCGAAAACCGGGATGTCATACAGATCAGCGGCGGCTTTCATAGAGGCGGTCTCCATGGCGCTGACGGCAGATGAAGGTTTTGGCGCCCACAAACCGCAGGCACCGGCGGCCGTT
>JASFOJ010000121.1:0-15012 GCA_050116575.1 Gammaproteobacteria bacterium
GCCCATTGTTTTACCGCGATGAACAGCGTGATTTCGCAGGATGTGCCGCCGTTTGTCACCGTCGCCGGTCATATGGCCAAGCCTTATGGGCTGAATGCGGAAGGATTAAAGCGCCGGGGATTCAGCAGTGACACGCTAAGCGGCTTAAAGAAAGCCTATAAGATACTCTACCGCTCCGGTAATTCACTGGATCAGGCTGTTGCCGCCATGCAGGAATTGGCCAACCAGCACGCGGAAGTGCATCAGCTGGTTGAGTTTTTGAAAAACGTAAGCCGCGGTATTGTCCGCTGAACCTTGCTGATGAGCACAATAACGGCCGGTTTGCCCTCAGCGGAATTTCCCTTTCAAGTCATTCTGGCCCGCGCCGCTTACACCCGCTGTAATGCCATTATAGCGCCGTTGTTGTTTCTTCAATTTCGAAACGATTGTCGACACGGTTATTGAATGCGTATCGGAATCGTGGCAGGTGAAGCGTCGGGTGACTTGCTGGGTGCCGGCCTGATTAGCGCACTGAAAAATATTTATCCGGATGCCTCGTTTGAGGGTATCGCCGGCCCCCGCATGATAGAGGCGGGTGCGCAGTCGCTTTTTCCCATGGAGCGGTTGTCGGTCATGGGTATTGTCGAAGTACTTGGCCGCTATATCGAGTTACGGCGGATGCGCAGCCGGTTAATCCAACACTTTCGTGACCGGGCGATTGATCTATTTATTGGCATTGACGCGCCGGATTTTAACCTGGAAATTGAACATCAATTACATGAAGCCGGTATCAAGACCGCGCATTATGTCAGCCCGTCAGTATGGGCATGGCGACAACATCGTATAAAAAAAATCAAGCGATCAACGGATCTTATGCTGACGTTGTTTCCGTTTGAAGCGCGCTTTTACGAGGAACATCATATCCCGGTCGCCTTCGTTGGTCATCCCCTGGCGGATATTATTCCCCTGCAGAACGACAAACAGGTTGCGCGGCATTTGTTGAAGCTGCCCGCGGATAAAAAAATTATCGCGCTATTGCCGGGCAGCCGAAGTAACGAACTTCAGTATTTGGGCGAGCCGTTTTTACAAGTGGCGTCCTGGTGTCATGCGCAACGCGATGATCTGCATTTTGTGACTCCCCTGGCAAACTTGCAGCGCCGCCGGCAATTCGAGCAATGTTACCAACAGCACGGGGAATCGTTACCGCTGACATTAATCGATGGCATGTCCCGGGAAGCCATGGCGGCAGCAGATGTGGTGTTACTGGCGTCCGGTACAGCGGCGCTGGAAGCCATGTTGCTGAAACGCCCCATGGTGGTCGCATATCGCCTGGCGCCGGTGACCTACTGGATCTATAAACGGTTGGTGAAACTGTCCCATTATTCGTTGCCGAATTTATTGTTGCCGGAACCGCTAATTCCGGAATTTATCCAGCATGATATTGTAACGGAAGCGGTAGGAAGCAAATTGCTTGCGTATTTGAATGATGACAACAAGACCAATGAACTGGTGCAACAGTTTGAAAATATACATCTACAACTAAAACGAAATGCCAGTGTGGCCGCGGCGACGGCGGTGGCAGGATTGCTGGATAAACGCGGGGAGGGCGCCTAGCATGCAAACTTATCAATTAAAGTGTAGCCAGGCGGTAAAGTACATTGCCGGTGTAGACGAGGCGGGCCGCGGACCGCTGGCCGGTCCGGTGGTGACGGCAGCCGTCATACTGGACGAAGGGACGGTTATTGCCGGTCTTACTGATTCAAAAAAGTTAACCGAAGCGCAACGCAAAGTACTGGCGGCGCAAATCAAGGAAAAAGCCATTGCCTGGTCCGTGGGACGGGCTGACGTGGAGGAAATCGACCGCATTAATATCCTGCAAGCTACGCTGCTGGCCATGCAAAGGGCGGTAGCGGGTTTGAATTGCCAGCCGGAGTACGTCGTGGTGGACGGCAATCGCTGTCCGGCCTTTGACTGTCCGGCCGAGGCGGTTATCAAAGGCGATCTGTACGTACCGGTTATCAGTGCTGCCTCAATCATCGCCAAGGTTGCCCGGGACGCGGAAATGCAACAACTGGATCAGCAATATCCGGGGTACGGTTTTGCCGGACACAAAGGTTATCCAACAAAGGCGCACATCAAGGCGATCGAACAGCTGGGGGTTACACCGGTTCACCGCCGTTCTTATGGACCGGTAAAAAAGGCGCTGGCGGCAGGGTGCTTAGCGGCGGATGATAACTAGCAACAACTCAGGCTGCGCAGTCCCGGTACGCCGATGCTCATGTCGGTTCCGCCTGCGCCGGAGCCCGTTGTGCTGATCACCAGTATGGCGGTAAAATTACATAACCTATTGATAAATAGTGTGATTTAGGGTTGTTCATGCCGGCCTGCGCCTTCGCCGCGACCCCTGTTCTCAATCACTATAAGCCGCAATGACGCTGTTATCGGGGTCGGCGGGCTGTTAATAATTTGATGATTATCCTCCGGATTATGGCGATATAACCGGTATCTGACCGGCTCAAGGTGACCCTAATCGTCCAGCCACAGATAGTGTAGAATGCTAGCCACATTTGGTTACGGGACAGTGTTTGCGCAATGGAACCCCAGTTCGTTCACCTTCACGTTCATACAGAATATTCTTTGATCAACGGCATTGTGCGCGTTAAACCGCTGGTGCAGGCGGTGAGACAAGCCCGCATGCCGGCGGTGGCGGTCACTGACCAGAGCAACCTGTTTGCCATGGTGAAATTTTACCGGGCGGCCATTGCCGCGGGTGTAAAGCCTATCATCGGTGTGGACCTGTGGATTGCCAACGAGCACCAGGCGGGGCAGCCTTTTCAACTGGTGCTGTTATGCCAGAATAACGAGGGTTATAAGAATCTCACGCGGCTGGTTTCCAGGGGCTACACCGAAGGACAGCACCACGGTGCGCCGGTACTGGAGCGGGAGTGGTTGAAAGGTGCCACCGATGGCCTGATTGCCCTGTCGGGCGGTATGCACGGCGACATCGGGCAGGCGTTGCTGGGCCAGCATTATGATGAGGCGGCGGGCTTGCTCCATCAATGGCAGTCACTGTTTCCCCAACGGTTTTACCTGCAGCTGCAACGCACCGGCAAGCCCTATGAAGAAGACTATATTCACGCGGTGGTACAACTGGCACAGGACACCAACACCCCGGTGGTGGCGACCAATGGCGTGCATTTTTTAAAAACGGACGATTTTGATGCCCACGAAGTGCGGGTGTGCATTCACGAAGGCAGAACCCTGTCCGATACCCGCCGGCCGAGGAATTTCACCCCGCAGCAGTATCTGCGTACGACCGAAGAGATGGCGGACCTGTTTCAGGATATCCCCGAAGCGCTGCAAAACAGCGTGGAAATTGCCCGGCGCTGCAATGTGGAATTAACGCTGGGCAAGAATTATCTGCCGGATTTTCCCATTCCGGAAGGTATGACCGAAGACAGCTATTTTCGCCAGCTGGCAAAAGAAGGGCTCGAACAACGCCTGCAGTCGCTGTTTGATTGCGATGATCCGGCGTTTGGCGAGCGGCGCAAGCTTTATGACGAACGGCTGGATAACGAGCTGGAAGTCATTATCAATATGGGCTTTCCCGGTTATTTCCTGATTGTGGCTGACTTTATCCGTTGGGCCAAAAACAACGGCGTACCCGTGGGCCCGGGTCGTGGTTCCGGTGCCGGGTCATTGGTAGCTTATGCGCTATCCATTACCGACCTTGATCCTTTGAAATACGAATTGCTGTTCGAGCGTTTTCTGAATCCGGAACGTGTTTCCATGCCGGACTTCGATGTGGACTTTTGCATGGAAGGCCGGGACCGGGTCATTGACTATGTGGCCAATCGCTATGGCCGGGAGAAAGTCTCGCAGATCATTACCTATGGTTCCATGGCGGCCAAGGCGGTGGTGCGTGACGTGGGCCGGGTACTGGGACACCCTTATGGGTTCGTGGACCAAATTGCCAAGCTCATTCCGTTCGAACTGGGCATCACGCTGGAAAAAGCACTGCAACAGGAAGAAGTGTTAAAGCAGCGTTATGATGACGAGGAAGACGTTCAGGCCCTCATCGACATGGCCCGCTCGTTGGAAGGTATCGCCCGCAACGCCGGCAAGCACGCCGGGGGCGTGGTCATTGCGCCATCCAGTCTCACGGATTTTACACCGCTGTACTGCGAACAAGGCGGCGGCAGCCTGGTGACCCAGTTTGACAAGGATGACGTGGAAGCCGTTGGCCTGGTCAAGTTTGACTTTCTGGGTCTGCGTACACTGACCATTATTAACTGGGCGGTGCAGACCATTAACGACAATAAAGTCGCCGCCAACGAGCCCACTATTGATATAAATGACATAGCGATCGACGATTCACAGACCTATCAAATGCTAAAGGGCTGCGCCACCACTGCCGTGTTCCAGCTCGAATCGCGAGGCATGAAAGATCTGATCAAGCGCCTGCAGCCCGACGACTTTGAGGATATCGTGGCCCTGGTGGCGCTATTTCGTCCCGGTCCGCTGCAATCGGGCATGGTGGATGATTTTATCAATCGTAAGCACGGCCGGGCCAAGGTGGAGTATCCCCATCCCGATGTGGCGCCCATCCTGCAACCCACTTACGGCGTTATCCTTTACCAGGAACAGGTCATGCAGATTGCGCAGGTGCTGGCCGGTTATACCCTGGGCGGCGCGGATTTATTGCGCCGCGCCATGGGTAAGAAGAAACCCGAAGAAATGGCCAAGCAGCGCGCGATTTTCACCGAAGGTGCCGTCGCCCGGGGCGTCAAGGAACAAACGGCCACTTATATCTTTGACCTGATGGAAAAGTTCGCCGGTTACGGGTTTAACAAATCCCACTCTGCCGCCTATGCGCTGGTGTCGTATCAGACCGCGTGGCTTAAGTGCCATTATCCGGCGGCGTTTATGGCGGCGGTGTTGTCCGCGGATATGGATAACACCGACAAGGTGGTATCGCTGATTGAGGAATGCCGCGCCATGGGGCTGAACGTCATTTCGCCCAACGTTAATAAGTGCGAATACCGGTTTACCATTACCGATGATCGCACCATATTGTACGGCCTTGGCGCCATCAAGGGCGTGGGCGAAGGCGCCATTGAAAGTATTCACCAGAGCGTGCGCGAGGACGGCACATTTAAAACCCTGTTCGACTTTTGCCAGCGTATCGATTTGAAAAAAGCCAACCGGCGCACCCTGGAAGCCTTGATACGGGCCGGCGCCCTGGATGAACTGGGTCCCAACCGCGCCACGTTGATGGCATCGCTGACCACCGCGATCCAGATGGCGGACCAGCATATGCGCAACCACAGTAGTGGCCAGGAAGATTTATTCGGTACCCTGGGTGGTCCAGCGGCGGATGCCGAGGAACAAAGTTTTGAATACGTCGACGCCGTGGATTGGGACGACGAGACCCGGCTGAACGGTGAAAAAGAAACCCTGGGATTGTATCTCACCGGCCATCCCATCGAACGCTACGAGGCGGAATTACAGGGTATCATTACATCGAAAATATGTGACTTGAATCCCACCAGCAATCAGACCATGACCGTGGCCGGTCTGATTGTTGCAATGCGAACCATGAATACCAAACGCGGTGATCGGATGGCGTTTATGACGCTGGATGATCGCAGCGGCCGGGTGGAGCTGGCGGTGTTTTCCGAGCCCTTTCAACAATACCGCGACTTGCTGGCCAAAGACCGGCTGGTGGTGGTGGAAGGCGACGTCAGTGTGGACGAGTACACCGGCGGCGTTAAAATGAGCGCGCAAAAAATTTATGATATCAGCCGCGCCCGCGAATCCTTTGCTTCGCGGCTGCTGGTCACGGTGGACCACCGCAAGGCAGGCAACGGTTTTGTCACTGAGTTAGCGGATGTGCTGACGCCCTTTAAACAAGGCCATTGCCCAGTCTATTTGCAGTATCTAGGCGCGCAGGCCCGTGCCAAGATTCGCCTGGGTGACAGCTGGAGCGTCCATCCCACCGATGAGTTGATACACCGATTAAATGAACTCGCCGGTGAAACCAATGTTAAGGTAGAATACAGGCCCAATAAGAAGACAGTGGCAACCACCGCCGAAGCGGCGGTATACCAATAATACGCCGCCGCTGGGATCGATATGGCGGGACCGGGTACATACCTGTAGCCCGACAAAGACAATCAGTAAAGGATAATTAAACAGGGTCATTGAGCACAAAGCATTGAGCAACACAAAGTAAAGACACACAAGTTCGCTTGAACGGCCTGGCCAAAAAACGCAGCAATACAAAGAACAAACTATATGAATTTAAACTTTCTGGATTTTGAACAACCCATCGCGGAACTGGAAGCCAAGATCGAAGAACTCCGGTATGTGGGTAATGACAACGAGATTAATATCTCCGAGGAAATTACCAAGCTGCAGGAAAAAAGCCGGGCGTTGACCGAGTCAATCTTTGCCAATCTGTCATCGTGGCAAATCTCCCAGCTGGCACGCCATCCGCAGCGGCCATACATGCTCGATTACGTGCAACGTATATTTACCGACTTTGAAGAACTGCACGGCGACCGGGCTTTTGCCGATGATCCCGCCATTGTCGGCGGCATCGCGCGGCTGGATGGCAATCCGGTTATGCTTGTCGGTCAGCAAAAAGGCCGGGATACCAACGAAAAAGTGCGGCGCAATTTCGGCATGCCGCGGCCGGAAGGTTACCGTAAAGCAATGCGCTTAATGCAAATGGCCGAGCGTTTTAAAATGCCGATATTTACCTTTATTGATACGCCGGGCGCATACCCGGGCATCGACGCCGAAGAACGCGGTCAAAGTGAAGCCATTGCGCGTAACCTGTTTGTAATGGCGCAACTGAAAACACCCATTATCTGCACCGTCATCGGGGAAGGGGGGTCAGGTGGCGCACTGGCCATTGGTGTAGGCGATCGTATTGCCATGTTGCAGTACAGTACTTACTCCGTGATTTCACCGGAAGGATGTTCCTCCATTCTATGGAAGAGCGCGGATAATGCCGCTGATGCCGCGGAAGCCATGGGTATTACCTCGACCCGGCTCAAGGAACTGGGGTTGATTGATCGTATCGTACCCGAACCGCTGGGCGGGGCGCACCGCGACGCCGATACCATGGCGAAAAGTATCAAGAGTTTTCTGCAGGAAAGCCTGGAAACTTTTGCCAACACCGCATTTGATAAGTTGCTGGAACAACGTTACGAACGGCTGATGAGTTACGGTAATTTCGCGGATTCATAACGCGGCTGCCGGAAAATCCGCAATCCGGATTTTAACTCTGATTTCATAAAGTTTTTTTCACGATGGCCATTTACCGTTTTTTGTTTAACGGTGTGACAAGGGGATGCTGCGCTTATGGCACTGACGACGCCGCACGCCAAAGTCGTCCAGTCTGTTTTATCCTGCCTCAATAATGACAAAGATATAAAACGTTACTGGATTGCCTACAGTGGTGGTATCGATTCCCACGTACTGTTGCATGCCATCAGTAGTCACCGGCACCACTTTCCGCAGGTGAGTTTTCACGCCGTACATATCAACCATGCGCTGAACCGCCAGGCCGATCAATGGGCCGAACACTGCCGCAAGATAAGTGAACAGTTAAAGATTCCCTACCTGGATATCGATGTGGATGCCACACCCGCTGCCGGTGAAAGCCCCGAGGCCCGGGCGCGGGAAGTCCGGTACCAGGCCCTGGTGAAATTGATCAAGCCGGGTGATTGCCTGTTAACGGCTCATCATCAGGACGATCAGGTCGAAACCCTGCTGTTACAGCTGATGCGGGGCAGCGGACCCAAAGGACTGGCGGCCATGCCCCGGTGGACGGCTTTCGGTCTCGGACGTTTGGCACGGCCGCTAATGCAGGTGCGCCGGGAAGATATTCATACTTATGCGATTGCCAACCAGTTAAACTGGATACACGATGAATCCAATCTGGATACGCGCTTCGATCGCAACTTTATTCGCCATGAAGTGGTTCCCAAGCTTTTACAGCGCTGGCCCTCATTGGCGCAAACCGTCACCCGCTCCGCGCGTTACTGCGCCGAAGCGGCGGAACTTATGGACGATGCGGCGCAAAGCATCCTGGACATTCTTAATCCCGGCGGCGGTTCGGGTTTGCCGGTGTCCGGATTAATGACGTTGTCGCAAATTCAGCAGCGCAACGTGCTTCGTTACTGGATTCATAAAAGCGGTTATAACACGCCCAGTAGCGCCCAACTTCAGCAACTGGTGGATCAGGTACTGCTGGCGGCGCCGGACAGTATGCCCCGTATCACCTGGGAAGGCTGTGAAGTCCGGCGCTATCGCGGTCAGCTCTATATCATGTCGCCGTTGCATCCCGTGCCGGCCGGTAAGTCTATACCCTGGAATTTGGAGGAACCGCTGCAAATTGGAGGAATAGGTGTCCTCAGCGCGCAGCATACGCGCGGGCGGGGCGTGGCAACGCATTTTGTCAAGCCGGGCGCCGTCACCGTGGGATTTCGCCGCGGCGGTGAAACGATTCAGCCGCTGGGAAGAACGCAGCACCATGTGTTGAAAAAGTTATTCCAGGAGCAGGGGATTCCCCCCTGGATTCGGGACCGGGTGCCCCTGGTTTATATCGGCGGCGAATTGGCGGCGGTGGGCGAATGGTTCGTCAGCCACCCCTTTGCCGCGCAAGCCGATGAACCGGGGATTGTTTTTCAGTGGCTCGCCGAGCAGGATGCAGGCTCTGCGCGGCTACCCGAAGTATGATAAAATTTGCCGTTTCCACAGCAGCAAGTGCAATTAGTCCTGGAGGGCGGCCGGTGAGGGCGGCCGTGCACAAAGCTGTACATAGCTGTACAGCGTTGTCATCACAGTTGTCATGGACGTTGCGAAAAAGCGAAAAATAGCTGTCGAAAGCCATGCGGGGTACGGGCAGTGTGTAAATTGTACAGTTGTGGTGATGGCAGCAACCAAGTACAAAGTTAATACAAAGTCAGTACAGAGTGTAACGAATCGGGTTAATAACATTATAAGCTGATGATGTTGGTGCGTTTTTTGTGTTGTTGGTTCCTATTGGGGGGAATTCAGGTGGTTGTTGCAGGTCCTGTGTCCAGTGACAGGCATCCGCATCCCGTCAAACTACCGGATAAATCCTGCGCATCCTGCCACGGCCAGAGTGAAGAGTTCACCAAGGCGCTGGCTCAAAGTAGCGATAAGTGCAGTACCTGCCACGTATTAAAGGAAGCCTCGGACCGAAAAGCGATCAAAATTGCCGGTACCAGTGAGGATATTCTGAATCTCAAGCAGGAACCTAAACTACCAAAGAAGAAACTGCCGCCCAACGCCGGCATGCGTTATCCCCTCTATTATCGGGACAGCCGTCTTGGCGACAAACCCAATCCCATGGTGCTGGTGCCCGCCGGTGAATTTATCATGGGTACCGACAAGCGCCTGCCCGATGAAGGTCCGCAACACAAGGTTTATCTCGACAGTTTTTATATCGATGTCTATGAAGTGACGAACCTGCAATACAAGAAATTCAACGACGAAACCAAACGCCGTTCGCCACGCCATTTTCGCAACCGCACTTATCCGCCGGGCAAGGCGGATCATCCGGTCACTTATGTATCCTGGGAAGATGCCAAGGCCTATTGCGAATGGGCGGGAAAACGTCTGCCCACCGACGAGGAATGGGAAAAAGCCGCGCGCGGTACCGATGGCCGCATGTTTCCGTGGGGCAACGAATTTGATGTCACCAAGGCCAACACGCCGTTGCGCTGGCAACAGGTGGGCGCCTTTGGTGATACCACGCCGGTGGGCGCTTTCAAGGAAGGCGCAAGTCCCTATGGCGTTTATGACATGAGCGGCAATGTGTGGGAATGGACGGCATCCTGGTACAAGGCTTATCCGGGCAACAAGGTTGCGTCGGAAAGCTACGGCGAGCGCTACAAAACCCTGAAAGGCGGATCATGGTTCGACTGTTCCTTTTACAATTGCGGCGTATCCGCGCCGGTGTTCAACCGCGCCTTTTTTTCCATTCGTACCAAAAACGACAGTTTTGGTTTTCGTTGCGCCAAAGACGCGAAGAGCACTAAAGCCGGCAGCAACAAAAGCCAATGAAACGAATACGGAGTATTAATCACTGATGTTACCGGCATTGTTTAAAATCGTTCAATGGCGATATGTTGCCACCCTGATGCTGGTTTTGCTGGCCGGTTGTGGCGAATCGTCCAGTGGGAGTAAATCCGGTAGCGACGAAGACGCGGCGCTCGATACAAAGATGGCCGAGCAGGTGACCCGTGAAACCCCCATGGTGAAAATCAAAGCCGGCAAGTTTATTCGCGGTAGCAACAAGGAAGATACAGAAGGCATGCAGGAGCGTTATGGTTTTGCCGCGCCGCTGTATCAGGACGAGCATCCGCAGGCTGAAATCTACCTGGATGACTACTGGATCGATGTTTATGAAGTTACCAACAAGGCGTATAAAACCTATATTCTCAGTACCCGGCGCATGATGCCTTTTGCGTGGGTTAACAACGGCTATGCATTGAGTGAGTCCAGCCTGCAAAAAATGGACGTTAAGCGCCTGCGCAAAGTGGCGCTGGATTATTTCCAACTGGACATGGACACCCGCAAAATGGACAAACCGGCGCTGATCGCCGCCATGCTGGAACAGCAAAGAAAATTGGATAAATTGCCGGTGGGTGGTGTCAACTGGTTTGATGCGCGCGAATTCTGTCAATGGCGCTCCGCGCGGTTGCCCACGGAACAAGAATGGGAAAAAGCCGCCCGCGGTCCCGATGGCCTGGAATATCCCTGGGGTAATGAATGGGATCCGACCATTACCAACACCGGTGAAGATCCGCAATGGGAAGCGGGAATAGCGCCCGTGGGTTCCTATGAGCGCAACAAATCACCTTACGGCGTTTATGATTTATCCGGTAACGTCTGGGAGTGGGTGGATGCCTGGTACCAGCCGTATGAAAATTCCACCTACAAGTCCGACGCCTTCGGCAAAAAGAACCGTGTCATTCGTGGCGGTGGCGGCGGCATCGGGCATTATTCCATTAGCTATTTCTACCGAGCGGCAACGCGGCAGTTTTCCGAACCGCAAATGGAAAGCGACGATGTCGGCTTTCGCTGTGCCCGCGATGCCTGATCCAACATGCCTGACACAGGCTGTTTAAGCACAAACGAACAAGAGAAACAGATGGTGTGCAAAGATAAAACGAAATTGATTGTCATTGGTGGTTTGGGATTAATGATGCTGTTGGCAGGAAGCGGCGCCTGGTCCGGGGCACCGTCCCTGTCAGCGTTAAAAAACATCGATCAGAAACTCAAGGAAGAGCACCATAAGCGTTCCAGTTCCTGTTTCGGCTGCCACACTGAAACCGAATCCCCGGCGTTCAAGAAAATCATGCAACGCGAATGTGTTATCTGCCACAAAACCGGCTGGGTATCCGGTAAGCTGGAAACGCTGGTCAAGGAGGAGGGCAGTAAAGCCTTGGATACCAAAAACGGTCCCACCCAAAAAGCCTCCGGCAAGGGACCGGGTATGAGTGTTCCCATGTATTATGACAAGACCCGGATCGGCAGCAAACCCAACGAGATGGTGCTGGTGCCGGCAGGCAAATTCATACGCGGCACCAACGGCCGGTTGCCGGACGAAGGCCCGCAACACACCAAGTATGTCGATAGCTTTTATATTGATAAATACGAAGTCACCAACCTGCAATACCTGGCCTCGCTGAAAGATACCGGGCGCAAGCCGCCAAAAGATTTCGTCAATGGCAACGTTCCGCCGGGCAAGGTTGATCATCCCGTGGTTTATGTCTCATGGTACGACGCCAAGGCCTACTGTGAATGGGCCGGCAAGCGGCTGCCAACGGACATTGAGTGGGAAAAAGCCGCCCGCGGCACCGACGGCCGCACTTACCCGTGGGGCGACGAGTTCGATATCAAATATGTGAACTCCCCGGTACGGTGGGAGCAATTAAAGTTAATTGGGGATACAACCCCGGTTGGCGCTTTCGAGAAGGGTAAAAGCGTTTACGGTTTGTATGATATGTCCGGCAATGTGTGGGAATGGACGTCTTCGCGCTATGAACCCTATCCCGGCAATACCCGTAAATCTGAACTATACGGTGGCAACTATCGTACACTGAAAGGCGGTTCCTGGTGGGATTGCTCTTTTTACCAGTGCGGGATATCAGCACCGGTTTACAACCGCAGTTTTTTTCATCCAAAGACCAAAAACAACAGTTTTGGGTTTCGTTGCGCGAAGGATGCATAACCCAACAATCATGGAAATGGTGATATGGCAGATAACAACACAGACAATACAGGCAGCACGGGCGGCACAGACAGTCAAACGGAAAACACGGGAACTAATAGTGATCCTAGCGTGGTAACCAGCACGACGAATACGGCTACCGCAAAACCCCAATGGCTGTTGATTACCGTTTTATGCGTTATCGGCATCGCCGGGGTTTTCCTGGCATACAATGAAGGCCGCGAAGCCGCCAACGGCGTTGGATCCGCCGGCACGGCGACCGGTGCTGCTACTCAGAATCAAACCACCGCCCAATCTACCACCGGCAGCGGCGTGCCGCAGAATATGATTTTAATACCCGCGGGCGAATTCATTATGGGCACTGATGAAGTGGATGCCAGCGGCAAGTCGCAGGAATTTGGTTTCAACGAGCCCCTTTATTTGAACGAGCACCCCAAGCGCAAGGTTAACCTGGGCGCGTATTACATCGACAAGTACGAAGTAACCAACGGACAGTTCAAGAGCTTTCTGCGTAACCTGGGTAAGTACACGCCACAGCAAATTCAGATGTTGGTGGAGCGGTTGCAAATGAAACAGGATAACCTGCCCGTTCGCAATATTACCTGGTTTAAAGCCGATGAATACTGCCGCTTTGTGGGTAAACGGCTGCCCACCGAAGCGGAATGGGAAAAAGCCGCACGCGGCACCGACGGCCGGGAATTTCCCTGGGGTAATGATTGGAATCCTGATTATGTCAACGCCGGCCAGGGCGAAGCGGACGTCATGCCCGTGGGCAGTTACGAAAAAGGTAAATCCCCCTACGGCGTATATGACATGGCGGGCAATGTCATGGAATGGACCGCGGATTGGTACGAACCCTATCCCGGAGCGGAATACAAAAGCCCCAACTACGGCCACAAGCGCCGGGTGGCACGCGGCGGCAGTTGGGGAGGGGTAGGCCACTATGTGATTCCCCACTATTTTCGAACCGAATACCGCTTCAACTTTCCGCCCGACCAGGCCTTTAACGACGTGGGTTTCCGCTGCGCCAAAGACGCGCAATAACACGTTTTCCGCCTTGAGGCGGTGTCATGGGCATCTTACCGGAAAGGATTGTCGTGGTAAGCCGTAGCCCGGATGGAGTTTGTGGAATCCGGGAACAATATCTGGCTCAAATCCTGGATTCTGCAAGCTCCATCCAGGCTACGTAGTAAAACCCCTGGCTCCCGCGTGGGAGCACGATAACGGTTGCGTGTAGCCTGGATGTAGCGCAGCGGAATCCGGGGATAGAGCCCATTATCGGTTGCGTTTCCCGCATTCCGCTGTGGCATTACGCGAGGCTCCTGGCTCCCATGCTCCAGCGTGGGAGCCCAACACCGTGCTCTCATTTTAGATGGTGCCCAATACCGGCTCAATAGTGATTGAACCAGGATAACTGGTCAGTGTAACCGACAAATAGGGAAGAGCTGACATTAACAAGGTATTGTGAAACATTACTTCGCCCTGTTCGGTTTTCAATGTAACTCTTTGAATATAGTCAACCGGCTTCATGTAATTCACAAACATCATCATCACTCGCCGCTCCCTGGTACGTAGCCTGTGTTTTGTTCCATTGGGTCCCACGTCTTTGGGGTTATCGTTATAACCTTTAATGGTTACTGACCGTTCGGCGGAATCAATCATCTTGCCATTTTCTTTTAAAACGGCGGTAACTGTGCCGCTCGTTTTCATGCGGTAACGGCTTGAAAAATGAGTAATCGAAACACCTTTTGATACCGTAACGGTGCAGGCTACCTCGTCGTTAATTTGCACTTCCAGAGATTGTTGGTCAGTTAGTGGTGATGGCAGGCCAATAGAAACAGGAACCACTGATCCGTTGTCAACACTATCCCTCGCTTTGATGATAATGTGTGTATTATCTTTGGGTGCTTCGGTCGCAGCGCATCCATACAAAATCAACCCAAGTATGATCAGTCCCAACAATAGTTTAATGTGTTTCACATAATACTCCTTGTTATCACGGTATCGAAACTAACAGAAACTCTGAACAGGTCCCCCTGGCGACCAACGGGTATAAACGCCTGCCAGAACCTACTATTTACCTCTATATGCTGTACATGCGGGAATTCAGTGCCACCTCGTCATCCTGGTGAATGCCAGGATCCAGTATCTGAATGATTGCGCCGGCCTCCGGTATATACCTTTTTGGGGTATAAGCTCTGGAATATAGGAACAGCAATAGACCAGAAGTGGAGAAAATTGCTATTCTCTATCCAAAACAATTTACATCACTGGTCGAGCGCTTTTTACGTGGCCGAACATGGTTCAATTGCCATGTTTTTGCGTATCTATCAATATATAAATTTTCGACATAATTACGCAGCGCTACATTTTAAAATGGCTCTGGTGACCAGAGGGGATCCAGTGACTTCCAATGGCCTTCCGGGCAAGTCCCTCCACCTGTGGAAGTGGCATTCCAATGCTGAGAACAGTAAAAGTCGTGACATGATACACAATAACCAGCCATGTCATAAAACAGCACTCTAATTTCGTTTTTGTTGTAAGGTTCTGAGAATGCATTCTTAAGCAATTCCGCTCTTTCTGGTGATATGGCATCCCCAATCATTCCGTTACTTCCACCTGGCCCGGACTACAACAAATAGTAAGCGTCGAAATCTCGATACTTTTGGTAGATGGCGGTTTGTTCTGTAGACCACGTTTTTGATTCTTGTGGGTATCCTTGCGGTGCTACTACTTCAATGTAAGCACTCGGTTTA
>JASFOJ010000122.1:0-14986 GCA_050116575.1 Gammaproteobacteria bacterium
TGGCGAATCCCTGGGAGTATCCAATAAAGGGGAACGGGATATTGCTATTCCGGCCCTGGGAGCATTTAACGTCACCTATGCAAAGGTTGTTTATGGGCAAAAGCAATATGTGGAGGTCCGATTCTCTGACAAATTAACAACGTCCCAAGGTGTTGATGATTTTATAAAGCTGGGATCGCATAAATTTACCACACGAATTGAAGACAATGTGCTGAAGGTTTATCCGCAACGAAGCCTGAAAGGGGATATTGATCTTCAAATTGCCGATGGTATCCGAAACAGCCGCGGTGACCGCCTGAACAGTCAATTTACCAAAAAACTGGTGTTTACCAGTCAGAAACCACAAGTGAGATTCGTCGGGAATGGTGTGATTATTCCCGAGGATAAATTCCTAAGCATACCGTTCGAAGCTATCAACGTTCATTCGGTGCAAGTAACGGCGTTTAAAATTTATGAAAATAATGTTGGTCAATTCCTGCAAAGTAATAAACTTGATGGTAAGGAGGGGTTGGAACGGGTAGGCCGCTACCTGTGGCGGAAGACTATCTCGTTGTCGGCGCCGGATCCCGATCGCTGGAACCGGTATTCTCTGGATGCAACGCAATTAATGAAACAGGACCCGGGCGGTTTATATCGCATTACGTTATCCATAAACCGTGGTAACTCCACTTATACGTGTACGGAACAGGAAAACCAGGCACCGGTGAAGAAAGAGCCGCCTTATCAGAATCACAATGACCTTAAGGTCACGGAAAGCAGCGGCTGGGATTTTGCCGACAGTTATTACAACAATAACGAGTCCAACAGATGGGCCGACCGCAACAATCCCTGTAAGGATGCCTATTACCAACACGCTAAAAATACTTCGCAGTCACGAAATTTTCTGGGGTCCAACATCGGGTTGTTGGCCAAACGTGATAATACCGGCAAAATCAATATTGTTATCACGGACATCCGCACCGCTAAACCCATGAGCGATGTGCAGGTAAATGTCTATAACTTCCAGAATCAGATCATCAATACGGTTAAAACCGACAAACAGGGTTTTGCCAGCCTTACTGACAGCGCAGTACCGTTTTATTTAAGTGCTAAAAAAGTTGTCGCCAAAAACCAGGTGCAAATGGGTTACCTAAAAATGAGCCCCGGCACGGCCTTGCCGGTGAGCCATTTCAATGTTGGCGGCTATAAGATGCAAAACGGTGTCAAAGGCTATATCTACGGCGAGCGTGGTGTGTGGCGGCCGGGCGATAAAATTTTTCTGGTGCTGGTGGTGGAAGACAAAGGCAAGGTGCTGCCGAAACGACACCCGGTGAGCATGAGTTTGATCAATCCCCGGGGGCAGGTGGTGCAAACCATCAACAATAACCAGCCTATAGACAACATGTATCGTTTTGATTTTCAAACAGACGAAAATGCACCTACCGGTAACTGGAAAGTGCGCGCTTTGCTGGGCGGGCGCCAATTCAGCAAGCGCCTGAGGATAGAAACGGTGGTACCCAATCGACTCAAGGTGGAACTGGACCTTGGCAGCGAAGTGCTCTATTCCAATGATCAACCACAGCAAGGCAAGTTGTTCGCACAATGGTTGCACGGCGCAAAGGCCGATGGGCTCAAGGCGGATGTTCAAGTGCGATTCTGGCCGGTCAAGACACAATTCGGCCGTTTCAACGATTATATATTTGATGATCCGACACGGGAATTTACCGGCGAAGACACGCCCTTTGTGGAAGGCAACCTTGACAGCGGTGGTTATTTAAAATTCAGCAAAGTATTGCGTGCCGGTAAAGGTGCGCCAGGCATGCTGAACGCGTACTTTACGTCGCGCGTTTTTGAGGACAGTGGTGCGTTTAGTATTAGCCAAAGTAAATATACCTTCCATCCTTATCAAAATTACGTGGGTATCAAATTGCCCAAAGGCGACCAGACGCGCGGCATGTTGTTGACCGATACTGATCATGTGGTAGAGATCGCCAGTCTGGATGCACAGGGCAACAAGGTTTCTCTTGATCAGGTTCAAGTGTCCATTTACAAAATTCATTGGAAATGGTGGTGGGATCAGAGCGCCGATTCACTGGCCCGTTATGCCAACGCCAGCGTGTACAGCAGTTTGCAACACGGCATCGTGAAAACCGTCGATGGCCGAGGCCAATGGACGTTTAATATCAAGTATCCGGATTGGGGGCGCTACCTGGTACGTGCCTGTGACATGATCGGTAAACACTGCAGCGCCAAAGTTGTGTATATCGACTGGCCCGGTTGGGCGGGCAGGGCGCAGGAGCAGTCGGGTCCTGGCGCCAGTGTATTGAATATTACCTCCGACAAACCCGAATATACCGTTGGCGAAACCGCGCAGCTGACATTGCCCAAAGCCAGCCAGGGCCGCGCATTGCTGACGCTGGAGACAGGAACCCGTATATTGAAGCAAAAATGGCTGGCGGTGACGGAAGATCAGACGCAAATTCCCATCAAGATAACACCTGACATGGCGCCGAATATCTATGCCAGCGTCACGTTGCTACAACCCCATCAGGATAAAAACAACGATCGTCCCATTCGGCTCTACGGTATCAGTTCGATCAAGGTGACGGATCCGAAAACCCGTATTCATCCCGTTATCAAGACAGCGGATGAATGGAAGCCCAAGAGCACCGTTGACATTGAAGTGTCTGAGCAGCAGGGCGCGCCTATGACCTATACAGTAGCCGTTGTGGATGAAGGCCTACTGGGTCTCACGAGCTTCAGGACACCGGATTTGCATCGACAGTTTTATAAGAAAGAAGCGCTGGGTGTGCAAACCTGGGATTTGTTTGATGATGTATTGAATGCCTACGGTGGAAAACTGGAACGGATACTGGCCCTGGGGGGTGGTGAAGATGGTGAAAGTAATGAAGCCAGGAAAAAGCGGCGTTTTCCCCCAGTGGTTAAATTTTTCGGTCCCTTTCATCTGAATATGGGGGAGACAAGATCGCACCAGATCAATGTGCCGTCCTATATGGGTGCTGTGCGCGTGATGGCGGTGGCCGCCTATGACGGTGCCTATGGTTCCGCCAGCAAGTCGGTGACTGTGCGTCAACCCCTGGTGGTGCTGCCCACTCTACCGCGCCTGGTAGGTACGGGAGAGACGTTTACTGTGCCAGTAGCTGTATTTGTTAGCGATGCCGCGATCAAGAAAGCGACAATCACTATGGGCGCGGATGATTATTTTGAAATCGTAGGTGATAACCAAACCGCGCTAAACTTTGACAAACCCGGCGATAAAATCGGTTTTCTGACCCTTCGTTCCAAAAACAAAGTGGGACAAGGCCAGGTACAAATCAACGCCAGCGCAGGTACACACCGGGCCAACGCTGTTGTGCACCTAAGTGTACGCGCGCCCAATCCGCCGACCACGCGCCAGGTTAATCACGTGCTGGAACCCGGGCAACAATGGGAGACGGATATCGTGCCCCACGGGCTGGAGAATACCAACGAATTCAATTTGGAGATTTCATCCCTGCCGCCCTTTAACCTCGCGGGCCGTTTGCAATATCTGATTCGCTATCCCTACGGGTGTCTTGAGCAGGTAACCTCGTCAGCTTTTCCACAACTGTATCTACCAAAGTTATTGCATCTAACCGATGAAAAACAAAAAGAGATCGACAACAATATACATGCTGCCATTGACCGGCTGCGTCAGTTTCAACACAGCAATGGCAGCTTTTATTACTGGCCGGGTGGTGGACGTTACAGTGACTGGGCGAACAATTATGCCGGGCAGTTTCTGGTGGAAGCACAACAGCAAGGGTACGATGTACCGCCGGATATGCTGTCGCGCTGGGCGTCGTTCCAGATCCAACAGGCTAAAAGCTGGGTGACCGGATCACAAAACGTGCTTCAGAGTCAGGCATACCGTTTATATACCCTGGCCCTGGCAAATCAGGCGGAAATCGGCGCCATGAATCGGCTGCGTGACAATAAGGCGCTGGATAAATTAGGGCGTTGGTATTTGGGGGCTGCCTACCAACTGGCGGGTCAGCCTGCAGCAGCGGAGGAACTGATTAACCCGCTATCTCTGGAATTTGAAGAGCCGCAAAACGAAAACCCCAACTTTGCTTCTGCACTCCGTGACAAGGCGATCGTTTTAAACGCCCTGGTGTTGCTGGGCCGAGATGAAAAGGCCAATACCCTGGCGCAGGAAATCTCCAAAAGCCTGGCGTCGGACAAGTGGTTCAGCACGCAATCGGTGGCGTTTGGTTTATCGGCGGTTGCCCGGTACCTGGGCGCTGACCCACAAACTGAGGATTTATCCATCGAAGCCCGGTTGGGCGATAATCCGGCCGCCATTTGGGAATGGAACACACCTGTATTGCAGCAGCCGCTCGCCGTTGCCCAACAAGGCAAAACGCACTTGAAGCTGACCAATCCCAATCAGCGCAAATTATTTGTAACGCTGAGCAGTACCGGTATACCTGCGGCAGGACAGGAAACTGTATCCGCCCAGGGCCTGCGTATTGAAGCGCTGTATCAGGATAGCGAAGGCAAGGCGATCGACGTAAACCAATTGCAACAGGGTAAGGATTTCAATGTCCGGGTAACTGTTACCAATACCTCGGGTCACCGCCTGGAAAACCTGGCTTTGTCCCATATCTTGGCGGCCGGTTGGGAAATCCATAACGATCGCCTTAATGCCGGTGAAGAAAACAGGGCAAATAGCAATACCAGCACCAAGACCAGTCAAAATGCTAACAGCCAATATGAATTCCGAGATATTCGTGATGACCGGGTGTATACATTCTTTGCATTGGAAAACAACGAGCAGAAACAGTTTACCCTGACGATTAACGCCACTTACGCAGGAAACTATTACCTGCCCGGTATCAGCGTCGAAGACATGTATAACGCAGCCACGCATGCGCGCATCAAAGGGCAATGGATCAAGGTCGTCAAGTAGTAACTAGGATTTTCAAACGGTCAGGATGGCGGAGGTGGCTGGCGGTAGCGACGATCGTCATGTCATTGTTGCTTATCGCTTATTGGAATTGCCTGCCGGATCCTCTATTCAACGATCCTTTATCGCGTGTGTTGTTCAGCCAAAAGGGGCAGTTGCTCGGTGCCAGAATAGCGGCGGATGAGCAGTGGCGTTTTCCGCAAAAAACAGCTCTACCGAAAAAATTCGTGGCTGCGTTGTTAGAATTTGAGGATAAACGCTTTTACGATCACTTTGGCGTTGATCCGCTGGCCGTGGCCCGTGCGTTTAAGCAAAACCTGCGAGCAGGCGAAGTCGTCAGCGGTGGCAGTACCTTGACCATGCAGGTTGTTCGCCTCCTGCGAAAAAATCCATCGCGTACGTACGGTGAAAAGATCATCGAGATGATGATAGCCACGCGGCTGGAATTATCCTACAGCAAGGACCAAATTCTATCGCTATATGCCGCGCATGCGCCGTTTGGCGGCAACGTGGTAGGGCTGGATGCCGCAGCGTGGCGGTATTTTGCGCGGCCTGCGACCGACTTAAGCTGGGCGGAAAGCGCCATGCTGGCGGTGTTACCCAACAATCCTGCCATGATACATCCGGGCCGCAAACGTCAACAGTTGACTGACAAGCGTGACCGGCTGCTGGACAAGTTACACCGAAAAGGTGTTATCAGTGAAATCCAATTGTCGCTGGCCAAGGCGGAATCCATACCCGATAAGCCCCAGCCGTTGCCCCAATACGCACCGCACCTGTTGGCAACGCTCATAAAAACTCAACCACGGCAGACTCGGTTTGAATCAACGATCGACAAAAGTCTGCAGCGTTATGTGACGCAATTAGTGGAAACCCACAGCGATAACCTTAGCCAACAGGGCACCAATAACGCAGCTGTGCTTGTCATCGACAATGAGAATTTTAATGTGCTCGCCTACGTGGGGAACAGTCATTGGTCTACCAACAACCATCAAGGGTATGCCGTGGATATCGTGCGACGGCCACGCAGTACTGGTAGCGTATTGAAACCATTGCTATTTGCAACCATGCTGCAACACGGTGAATTGCTGCCAACCACCCTGGTGCCGGATATACCCAGTCATATGAACGGCTACCATCCGGAGAACTATGATCACCGTTATCGCGGGGCGGTGCCGGCTAAAGTAGCGCTGGCGCGCTCCCTGAACATACCGGCGGTACGTATGCTACATGCCCATGGGGTCAGGCGGTTCTATGATATGTTGACCAACATGGGTATGACCACGTTGTTTCGTGATGCAGATGATTATGGCCTTACCCTGATTCTGGGCGGATCCGAAGGTACCTTGTGGGATCTTACCCAAATGTACGCCAACCTTGCTTATATAGCGAAACAAAAAATACAGGATAGTCATGCTACCTATCGGCAAGCGCGGCTGGTCCAAGGGCAGAGCATCCAAACGGATAGAAGTATCGATTTTCAACCCGGCGCAGCGTGGTTAACGCTTCAGGCATTACTGGATGTGAACCGGCCCGTTGGCGACAATCACTGGCGTAATTTCGCCAGCAGTCAGAAAATTGCCTGGAAAACCGGTACCAGTTACGGACTGCGCGATGGCTGGGCTATTGGCAGTAACCGTCGTTATACCGTAGGCGTATGGGTTGGTAACGCCAGTGGTGAAGGCCGGGCGGGATTAACCGGGCTTGGTACTGCTGCACCGATCTTGTTCGACGTGTTTAACCATTTACCTGCAACGCGCTGGTTTACCAGGCCGGAAGCGTTGTTAACCCGGGTGCGTGTTTGCAGGGACGATGGTTTGTTAAATAATGGCTATTGTAAAACTGAACCGCAATGGATGCCCATCGAAGCGGGTTTTCAAAAAGTCAGTCACAATTACCGACGGGTGCATCTGGACGCCAGTGGCCAGTGGCGGGTACACAGCCGTTGCGAGCCCGTTAACCATATGCTGCATAAGAACTGGTTCGTTCTGCCGCCTACACAGGCCTATTACTATAAACAACATCATCTCAATTACTACCCTTTGCCGCCATACCGGCAGGATTGTATAGACCCGCAAATCAACCCGCGTAACAATACGCGTGATCAACCACTGGAACTGGTTTACCCCGCAGACTCCCATACCAAAATTTACATTCCCGTTGATCTGGCCGGCCGCAAGAGCCAGACTGTACTGGAGGCCATGCATAAAGATCCCGATGCCACCATCTACTGGCACCTCAATGAACGATATCTTGGTTCAACTACCACCTTTCATCGTATGGCGGTGGATATCCCGCCAGGGCAGTACAAGCTCACACTGGTAGACCAACAAGGTTATCGTGTAACTCGAAAATTCCAGGTGCTGGGAAAATAATTGTTTGAACCAGTTGTTTGCGTAGCAACAGAAAATCGCAATGCAAAGCCGAAAAGGAAACCGTGTGTATTAGCGGGTTCAATTGACAGTTGTTATATCAAGAACATAGTGGTCGTTGTCGGCGTGTGCGTATTAGCTTATTTGGTTTCGTTATTACTGGGCCACGAACGCTTTGGTAACACGTAACAACCTTCGCGACGAATTCAGGAACCAAGGTACACCATTTAAGGAAAAAAGTAGCAATACTTGCTCACATGTATACGTTATATTGAGCTTAACCCGGTCCGCGCTAACATGGTCAAAAATCCTGTACAATATCAATGGAGTAGCTATAGCCGTTATGCCCAGGAAAATACCATCTCATACAGAGATAATCGGGAATTGCGAATTCTGATGGCGGCGCTTGCGCCATTTCCTTATGTTAAAATAGTACGTTTATCTGTCGCAATAGCGATGGTAGTCGGCGGGTGCGGCCCGTGAAACAAATGTTTTCGTCACAAATCCATTATGATCAACAACAAAGACTGGCTCGAAGAACACGGTAACAGGGCGCTGAAGCGGCTGTTTCCCCGTATTGAGGCGCGGTTTAAAGACAAAACCGATTCTGCGGAATGGGAGGCGTTTTCCAATCGCGTCAGGCGTTATTTTCCCAAAATGTTCGAGCGGCTATACGCGCTCTATGGGTCCCATTACGATTTTTATTACCATCTGGAATGCATTCTTGCCTCGGTGACACAAATGTGGCTGGACCGGCCGGCGGAGTTAAAAGCACTGGATGCCATGCGAGAAGCCGATCCCCACTGGTACCAGTCAAACCGCATGGTCGGCGCCATGTGTTACGTGGATTTGTTTACCGGTGACCTGGAGAACCTACGCCAGCGTATTCCCTATCTCAGTGAGATGGGAATTACGTACCTGCATCTAATGCCCATTTTCAAGGTGCCGGTGGGGGACAATGACGGCGGCTACGCGGTCAGCAGCTACCGTGACGTCGAGCCGGATCTGGGTACGATGGACGATCTCGCCGCACTGGCCACGGAATTACGGCACCACGGAATTTCGCTGGTGCTGGACTTTATTTTTAATCACACCTCCGATGAGCATCCCTGGGCAAAGCAGGCGCTTGCCGGTGACAAGGATTATCAAGCGGTTTATCGCATGTATCCCAATCGCGAAATGCCCGATGCTTTCGAGCGTACCATGCCGGAGGTTTTTACCGAGGACCATCCCGGAGCATTCACTTACCGTACGCCGCTAAAAAAGTGGGTCTGGACCACGTTTCATACTTATCAGTGGGATTTGAACTACGAAAACCCGGCAGTGTTTAATCTCATGCTGGAGGAAATGCTGTTTCTTGCCAACCAGGGCGTCGAAATATTGCGTTTGGATGCGGTGGCGTTTATCTGGAAACGGCTGGGTACCAATAGCCAGAACCTGCCGGAAGCTCACTGGATCATTCAGGCATTCAACGCGGCGGTCCGGATGGCAGCGCCGGCGATGTTATTCAAGTCCGAAGCGATTGTGCATCCGGATGAAGTATCCAAGTATATCAGCCTGGAAGAATGTGAACTTTCCTATAATCCGCAGCTCATGGCGTTGTTGTGGGAAGCGCTTGCTACCCGTGATACCCGCGTGTTGCAGCATGCCATGCGTCATCGCTACATCATCCCGGAAGGTTGCGTGTGGGTGAACTACGTGCGTTGCCATGACGATATCGGGTGGGCGTTCGCCGACGATGATGTTGCTGCCAATGGTTTCGATCCCAGGGAACATCGCCGCTTTCTTACCAAGTTTTATACCGGTAAATTTGAAGGCAGTTTCAGCTGCGGTGCCCCCTTCCAGGAAGACCCCAGTACGGGTGAAGCCCGTGTCTCGGGTATGTGTGCGTCGCTCACCGGTATAGAAAAAGCATTGGCTGAAAAAGAGGATGTGGAACTGGAACTTGCCATCAAGCGCATGCAACTTATATATGGCGTCATCATTACCATCGGCGGTATCCCGCTCATTTACCTGGGCGATGAAATTGCCATGCTCAATGATTATGATTATGACAAGGATCCGGACAAAGTAGGGGACTCGCGTTGGTTGCACCGTACCAAATTTGATTGGGAACGGGCTGAGCAGCGCCGCGATCCGGCGTCGGTGCCGGGGCGTGTATATCAGGGATTGTTGCGCTTAATCCAGCTTCGCAGCCAGAACCTAGCGTTTGCGCGCGACGAAACGGAGTTTGTGGAGACCGGCAACAAACACGTGTTTGGATTTATTAGAAGTAACGAAAATAACGTAGCGTTTGTATTGGCAAACTTCAGTGAGAAACAGCAGGGCCTGGAAGCAAGGCGATTGCGGCAAATGGGGATGCGTAAAAGTATGGTGGATATGTATGCAGGGCGTGTTATTACCGCCACCCAGGAACTGGTGATGGAGCCTTATCAACTCATGGTGTTGGCGCGATTGGGTTAGCGTTAAAAAGCTCCGCCATTGTTGGCGAGGTATAATAGGAAGTGAAGCCGAATGGTGTCTGTCGCCACTGTTCACCATTCGGCTTCGGTCGCGTGCTTACATGCCAAATTAATTGTGTGAGGTATGCACGATAAGCGTGTCTTTATCCCATCAGTAAAGTTATTCGTGAACGATACTGGCATAGGTGCTGGCAGTAAGGGGAAGTCTGTTAATATCGTCCATTGCTTTACCATAGTTGTTCAAGTTTATGGCCGCTAGTGCTTGATTGGCATCTGATTCCGCTTTCGTGATCGGTAATTGCACATTCGCGGATACGTAAGGAAAACGCACGGCGGACAATTTTGAGCAGGCTGCTGTGCTGTTACCTGATTGCAGATCCGATTTTGCCATTCGAAGAAGCCGCATATCCTGCATATCGGAACTGTAATATGCATTGGCGGTGTCAAAATACCCAGGGTCGTGAAGTTGAGGGCCATGAGTTATGGCGATGCGTTCGGTTGCTTCGCCGGGCGCGGATTTTCGCATATCCTGCAATTCATTGTAGGCCTGCTGTAAATCTTTTTTCGCCTTGAGCGAAGATTTTGAGAGCAGGGCGTTTTTGGCCTGATGCATGTTCCTAATTACGGCGTCCACTGCGGTGGTATCAGTACATGTGCCGGATTCTTTCGCGACGGGTTTTCCTTGCACGGTAATTTCTTTTGTGACGGTGGCGTTCGCGGTAATCGGCACGACCAACGCGAATAATGACACATAAATAAAGATTTTAACGGTGTGATTGGCTATCTTGTTCATGATCAAATATCCTCCTTCTCGCATGTTGCGGAAATGGTTTTGTGATCAATCGAGTTGGTAGTTCGATGTCTTTTGCTAAGAATGTAGCAATCAACATACCAGGCAAAAATAATTGCGATATTTTAATTGCTATTTGCTGTTATGTTATCGCCGATAAGGCTGTTTTCCTGTTAAATCAAGCGTGTTCGGTCTATGTTAACGGCCGGCGCAGTGACGTCAGAAATGGATGTTGGAGAAACATAACTTACATTGGCTGTGTAGGTATGGGCCATATAAGCCGGGAGTGGGGGTATTACCCCGTGCTAAATGTTGCTGATTGGGCCGTTTATCTTCCAAAAAGTGGAGGACGTCCCTGTAATGACGATATTGCTATTCACGGATTCGCGGGAATGCCGTACAATTGGTTGATCCGACAGAATTTTGCGGGCGTCGTATAACGGCTATTACCCCAGCTTCCCAAGCTGGAGACGTGGGTTCGACTCCCATCGCCCGCTCCATTTAAAAATCGCAATGCATCAATTCGGTAGTTTTTATAAAATTCTAAGCTTATTGTTATCATCGCCAGATAATGCAATTAGGCTTTGTTGTCGCTGTATCTCAACGTGGTAAATAACATACGGGAAAAAATTGACGCCTTGAATGTCAGCGCTACGTGAGTGGGGTCGTTGCTTCAAGCGATTAAGATGTTGGGGGCGGGGCAAGAAATATTTGTTTAGCCCGGCCCGCTATTGTATCGCAATGATAGCAAATATATTGTATGTCGTTGTTCCCCAGACTGACGTAGTCCGGGTCTTATTGGTAAAATTAAGTGCAGGTCGAGTAACAATATGATTAAACCAGATTTCCCTGTCTTTGCTACTTCCACCCTGGCCGAACAGGCCTTTTACAAAGCGTTTGCGGAATGTGATTTTAAAGCGATGAATAGCGTTTGGGCGGAAGACGACGTAATTTGCATACATCCTGGTTCAACGGCGCTGGTTGGGCGCGAGGCGGTAATGAGGAGCTGGATAAACATCCTGGCTGACGCAGAGCCACCGAACCTCAAAGTCGAAGTCATTAGCCGTGTTATGAGCGAAAATTTGGCGATCCATGTGGTGCGGGAATATATTGCCGCGCAATCCGGGGAATCGGAAACGATACACGCGGTATTGGCTACCAATGTTTATCGCAATAACAACGCCAACGGTTGGCATTTGCTCGCACACCATGCCTCTGCACCCGGTTTGCAGGAAAGTGATGCCGGTTCAACAGGTGTAGGGACGAACGGTCATCACACATTGCAATAACCGACGCTCCATAAATAGGTGTCGCGATTTGTTACAGTGAAGTTTTTCCCGTCAAGTGGTTTCTGACAACAAAATCATCATCTTGATGCATTCGGGATTTTCCCGCAGGAAATGGTATCCGATATATATTCCCGTGCGTTGATCAATAGAAAGAGAAAGGACATTGTGCCGGTTGCCACAGAATTGGTTAGTGAATCATGAATTAATTCGCGCTTTACGGTTAGGTCGCGCCAATTCATTTGCTATACTTTCATACTTTAAATGTTCCGTGATCGGTAGGTGACTCACCTTTCAAAATATCGTTTTTGTATTCTCTATTCTTCTTTCAAATAAAGGCACAATATTCATGAAAAAAGCAATCAAACCGAAATTAAAATATACCGTATTACGGCATACGGCATCTGTCCTGTTTCTGATAGTGGTAGCAACCCCGGTGATGGCGGATGATCTCGCCACTCGAATCTATAAGGTCTCCGGTATGCAGTCGCAGCTGGAATCCATGTCTGCGGCATTTGACCAAGGCTTTGGGCAATTCGCTAACAATGTTCCTCAAAAGACTTTGGATGACCTTATCAAGATCGGCAAAGACGCTTTCCACGAACCTGCTATGGGAAAAATCATTGTCGCGCATCTGGCAGAAAATATGACCGATGACCAGATGAAGAAAGTGCTGGATTGGCATACGACAAAAATCGCCAAGAAAATTACCCAGCTTGAGAACGAGGCGGCAACGCCTGAAGGCCAGAAAAAATTATTGGCCTATGCGCAACAACTTTCGACGCAGCAGCCTGAACAGACTTATATCGCTCAAATACAAAAGTTGGCTATCGCCAGTAAATCTATAGATCTGGCGGTTGAAATCGCTTCCAATATGCAATTTTCCATGGGCGCGGGAATGGCAATGGCAACATCCGGTGACAAAGCGGTGGACCTGGATGCGATTGCAGCGCAGATTGAAAAAGCGAAACCCCAATTGCAGCAACAATTATCGCAGTACATTTTTATCACGATGCTGTACACCTATAAGGACTTGTCGAAGCAGGAGCTTACCCGCTATATTGAGTTTGCCAACAGTCCTACCGGCTCCAAATTTTATACCGCGATGTTTGGGGGAATTGACAAAGCGTTTGTCAAAGTCGGTAAACAGTATGGTAAAGCCCTGGGCGAATATTTTGAGCAGGATGCCAAGCAAAGCGAGTCCTGATTTACAGTTGCACTCTTTATAACTGTTAGCTTTACTTTAAATTCCCCTTGAGATAAACGGCGCCCGGTGTGCGACAAAGTGTACACCGGGTACTATTGTTTTGAAGTACCCCACCGCAGTTTCTCTATGTCCTTATATTCTCTATATCCTCATAGTACGAACAGCCATTCAGTCACAGGTTAAAAGGTACTAACGGTCGGTTAATAGGCAAGTTGTGCTTATAATGGTATCATTTCTCACGACTTAGCATGTGTTGTAGTTAATAACCAAAACAATCATCGGGGTTTAGACGTTGGATTTTACCTGGATAGCAGTTACTCATTCCTTTACCGCCTGGATCGGGTTGGTGTTCTTGCTGGGCCTGTTGGCGCGCCAGGCGGGATTGCCGCCGTTGGTGGGTTTCCTGATCGCCGGTTTCGTCATGAAGCAGATGGGTGTAGAAATGACACCCGGGTTGCATACACTCGCTGATTTGGGAATCACGCTATTGCTGTTTACCATTGGGTTGAAACTGGATCTGCGTACGCTCGTCAGGCCTCATGTTTGGGGCGTTGCAAGTGTACACGTACTGCTCGTGGTTTGCCTGTTTGGGGCGATTATTTTTGCAGCCGGTCTGGTAGGGCTGAGCGTGTTTGCCGATATTGACGTAACCAACGCGGCGCTATTGGGATTTGCGTTGAGCTTTTCCAGTACTGTGTTCGCGGTCAAAGTACTGGAAGAAAGAGGGGAGATGGCCGCCAACCACGGTCGGATTGCCATTGGTATTTTGATCATGCAGGATATTTTCGCAGTGGTTTTTTTGGCAGCGTCAACCGGCAAAGTGCCGTCACCCTGGGCGGTTGCAGTTTTCATCCTGATGATTGTGTTGCGGCCGGTATTGGGTGAGCTCATGAAGCGCGTGGGTCACGGTGAGTTACTGGTGGTTTATGGGTTCATCCTGGCCATGGGGGGCGCTGCGGCGTTTGAAATCGTTGACATGAAGGCGGACCTTGGGGCGCTGGTGTTGGGTATGATTCTGTCGCGTAATGAACGTGCGCCTGAACTTGCCGGTGCGTTGCTCGCGTTTAAGGATTTACTGCTTATCGGTTTTTTTCTGAGTATTGGGTTAAGTGCGTCAATCAGCATGGAAGTGGTCTTTGTAGCGTTGCTTATCGTGCTCGTGCTTCCATTAAAAGTGGTTTTGTATTATTGGTTGTTGACGCTGTTTCGATTGCGGGCGCGGACCTCGTTTCTCACCAGCGCCAGTCTGGCAAATTACAGTGAATTCGGCTTGATCATTGGCGCGATCGGGTTGAGTAACGGCTGGTTAACCGGCGAATGGCTGGGTGTCATTGCGCTCGCGCTGGGTGCGACTTTTGTCTTGGCCTCGCCGCTCAACCTGGCTTCACATAATATTTATACGCGGTTTGATACTTTGTTAAAACGGTTCCAAAGCAAGCATTGCGTTGCGGGTGAGCAACCCATCGATATCGGGGATGCGACCATCCTGGTGTTTGGTATGGGAAGGGTAGGTATATCTGCCTATGATGCCATGCGGCAACGCTATGGCGACGTGGTTCTGGGGCTTGACCATGATACCGGGGTGGTTGCCGCGCAGCAAAAAGCGGGACGCAACGTGATACAGGGTGATGCTACCGACCGTGATTTCTGGGAAAAACTCCAACCGGGCAAGGTTTGTGTTGTCTTGCTCGACATGCCCAATCAGTCGGAAAACCTGTTTGCCATACAGCAGTTGGGTAAAAGTGCCTTTAAAGGAAAAGTGGCGGCGACAGTAAAATACGATGACCAGATAGACGAATTAATCAGGGCCGGTGCAGATGCGGCGTACAATATTTATGGTGAAGCGGGCGCCGGTTTTGCTGAACATGTGAAAGAGCAGTTGTGTGGCGATGTGCAGCCGCTACAGGTATAGCAGTCTGTTGAGAGCAGTTAAGAGTCGATA
>JASFOJ010000123.1:0-14954 GCA_050116575.1 Gammaproteobacteria bacterium
CCTTCGTTTGTGCTGCGTGCTGGCGTAGTCAAGGACATCAATATTCTGGATAGTAGCGGGCATATTTTGCGCGTAGTGCCATATTGATTTTTTGGCGGACCTGAGTGCGCTATTACCGTCGTTTTGCGACGAATCATCGCTAACTGTCAGTTCACTATCCGAGAAATGCGCGTGTCCGTGCTGGAAAGACAGGGCAAACGTTGTCCCTATACCCTGTTGGCTTTCCACCGATATGTTACCATGGTGAAGTTCCATAAATTCGCGGCAAATGGCCAGTCCCAGTCCGGTGCCTTCCTGTGAACCGGATGTGTTGGATTCTGTTTGATAAAATGGTTGAAAGATGTTTTCTGTTTCTTTGGGGCTGATTCCGCAACCATTGTCGCTGATAAATACCTTGGTTTCCCCGCTGGTCTCTTCCAGGCGTACGTTTATAACTCCGCCTGTTTCTGTAAATTTCAACGCGTTGTTAATTATGTTCATTATTATTTGTTCAACTTTATCCCTGTCCAAATACAACTGTTGAGTATCTGCCGGCTTGAAATGTATTGTTATACCGGCAAGTTCCGCCGCAGCTTTGGATGCCGAAATGACATCATCAATTATTTGCACGATGCTACAGCGTCTGATGTGTAAAGGAATTTTTCCGGATTTTAATTTAGCAATATCAAGTATATCGTTTATACGTTTCAACAAAATTGACGCGTTACGTAGCATGGACTGTTTTTCGCGTAAATTATCTTCTTCAAGAGCGTCCGACGACTCATCCAATACCGAGTGCAGGGGAACCATAATATTAGTTAAGGGGGTCCGCAGTTCGTGGCTGACCCTGGAAAAAAACTGGTCCTTATATTTAGAGCTTCTTTTAAGTTCGTCATATGCCTCGCGTAACGCTCTAGTCCGTTCGTTGACTTTCTCCTCAAGCTGGGTATTCAGCGTTTTAATCTGCTCCATCTGCAAACTGTTGTTTACGGCTACTGCCAGTTGGTTGGCCATAGCCATCAATGCTTTGGTGTCGCGTTTGTTGTTTCCTTCCCAATCACCGATAAGAATTATTCCTATCAATACGTCTTTGTAGACCATGGGGATAGGCGTGTATTTATTGTCCAGCTGGTCTACATTGAGAAAATAATTAATTGAATTACGGCGTGTTACTGTTGAGCCAAATTCAATTGAGCTCATTTTGAATTTATCCAAATAACTTTGTTTTTCGCCATAGTACGCCGTTAGCGTATATTCTTCTGTGGAGTTACTTAGCAAATAAATCGCAAACAGCTTCGTGTCCACTGCATTCGCAATGGTTTCCACTACCTTATTCAAGACGACGTCAAGATCTTCCAGATGAGTTAATGTGTCTGACAACTGTTCAAAAGTGGTTTGGTAATCTACACGGCTACCGAATAGTAAATTTTCAAGCGTGCGTTCAGTACGTATTTTGATTCTTGGAAATACAAATCCCACGAGTACCATTAGGAACGAATAAATGACATATTCGCTGCTACCCGTGGCGTATCTATCAGTAAAATAAATGACTGTAAGGCAGGGTGCGATCAACAACGCCAACAGGCACGAATAGAATACCGTTTTCTTTATGACGATATCAATCTCAAGCAGTTTGTGTTTAACAATGGCATAGGCAATGATGGCGAGGGAGGCCAAGATAAAGAATACACCGAACGGATAGAACTCTATGCCGTAATTTACCAGAAAGTCGGAGGCGGCCAGGTAGTACAATCCAAAAGACAACGCCACCCATGTGACTTGCTGGTGACGTAATTTATTTTCTTTGCTGGCCAGCCACTCTTTACGCAGAATCACCAGCGCCGCAAGCAGGCTTATCGTTATAAAGGAGAGGTAAAGCGGATGCGCTGGCCCGGCCTTTGGATAGTATCCCCAGAAATAGCTGTAAAATCCTGATACGAAAACATTTGATGACATATGAATAGCTAAAAACACACCGCCGATAGCATAGACCAATTTAATAGAATTTGATCCGCGCCCGCAGAATCGAATGATGAAATGGTAATAAACCAGTGGAATAAAGATTATTCCACTATAGCCGAATTTAATTATGGCAGTTGCTAGCGCCTTGTTATCAATATTGAACAGCACCGTCCATGACAACTGCCAAACCACTGTAAGGAAACACAATGCCACAAATGGCAACTTCGTCCGGGATTCACTTTTGAGATAAGCAAAAGCGCCGATCAAGCAAAAGAGAATGGCGGAGATCAGTGGCGGTATGGCATATGCGTTCATTACATAATCATGTGGGCAGTAGCAAATTCCTGGATCGCAAGTTATCGGAAAACTGATCGGGTATTGGAACAGGGCGGCCTTTGGTTGTTGTGAATCCTATCCATTGCTCACCTTTTGCTATGAGTGGTTGGTTTGCATCAGGCTCGTTGTTGTCTTCAATCACAACGTCGAACTGCATTTTGAATTTCATTTTCTTCAACACCGGAACTGTCAGTTTTACTGCTACCTTGTTGTATAAGAATAACGACGAGTAATATTTACAGGAGGCTTCCACCGTTACGATTGAAATGTCCTGTTGAAAGAAACTTTCAAATTTATCGCCCAATATATAGAGCAGGAATTCTTCTCTGGCCTCGCCGAAAATATCAAAAAATCTTGCATAGTAAACATTACCAAAACTATTGGTGTCACTGAGATGTATGCTGCGGTTATAAATAAATTCGCGGCTGCGCCTGTCAAACTTCCTTCGTGTATAGTCAATGGTTCTGCGTCGCCGGTCATTGGTTTGCCGCCTTTCTTCAATCGCCCATGGTTGCATGAAGTTTCCCCTTAAATTATCGGTACTTAGGAACGGTTTCTTTAACTAATTGCCAGCTCTGTGGTTGATTTGTGAATCGAAATACAAAGTACTGGACTGCCAAATAAATATCATTTGACGCTATATTAATTTACGTTTTGCTAATAAAGTGTGTCGCTCGGGAGGTGTAAGTCAGCTACATCGGTGAAGCTCTTTGGGAACTGCTGGCCTGAAGTAGTCCCGGCCAAGAAGATATTTTCTGTATTCACCTTTTTTCTCCCCTCTGTAAATATTAAAGGTGTTTTAGTAGCGTTAGCAAATAATCTAAGTGGCTGTAAGGCGCATTTATTATCAGGGTTTGTGAGATCCATTCGTAAAGTAATCTGTTACATGTTTGTTACATTCCGCATCACAAATAACCTATTGCGACCTGAAATATTGATCGCAGGCAACGGGTTAGTTGTCACGCACGTACAAAGCGAGCTAGTACTGAGGTCCATCAGGAAGGTTTATATCTATTTTGAAAAATAACGGCACATCGTGTTGTTATAATTATCGATGGTAGAGTCCTAAGCTGCCGTTACTGATGGACATACCATAGTAAGAGCCTAGGTTAGTGGATCTAAAAATCAAATCGATGATTTAGCGGGAGGATTGAATCGCCAAAAGCGTTGTATTAAGTATTAAACCCAGGAGATGGTCGCGGAAAAACACGCATTGAAAACAACAGGTAAATCTTCTGATTTGCATGACCATGAAGTCCGCAGAATCGATGCAGCGCTAATCACTGTCAGGTGTTGGCGATCCCTTACCGTCACCGCTACCAGTAGGCAGCTAAATAACCTTTGAATAAGCTTTACGTGTTTCACCTCGCAGGTATTTGTCAAACACCATGCAGATGTTGCGAATCAGTAAGTGGCCAATGGGATTGACGGTGATGCGTTGTGGGGTGATGCTCACCAGGCTGTCCGTTTGCATGTCCTGCAGTTCAGCCAGTTCCGTGCCGAAGTAGTCAGCGAACGTGATGCCATATTGTTGTTCAATGGAGGAAATGTCCAGGTTGAAATGGCAAATCAGTTCGGAAATCACTTTTTGCCGTAACAGGTCATCGTCGGTCAAGGCGATACCGCGAAACACCGGCAACTGGCCGGTGTCGATTTTTTCATAGTATTCCTCCAGGGTCTTGACATTCTGGCTGTATGTATTGCCTACCTTGCCGATGGCGGTGATGCCCAGAGCGATCAGGTCACATTCGGCGTGGGTGGAATAACCCTGAAAGTTTCTATATAAGTTGCCTTCGCGCTGGGCGATGGCCAGTTCGTCATCGGGCTTGGCGAAATGATCCATGCCAATGTAGACATATCCGGCGTCGGTGAGTTTATCAATGGCCTGGTGCAGTATTTCCAGTTTCTCCTGCGGACTTGGCAGGTCTTCGGCGTTAATACGCCGCTGGGGTTTGAACATCTCCGGCAAATGGGCGTAGTTAAATACGGATAATCGGTCAGGCGCCAGGGCGATCATTTTATCCAGCGTACTATTAAATGTTTGTACGCTTTGAAACGGCAGGCCGTAGATCAGGTCGACGCTAATGGATTTATAGCCGGCGCGGCGCGCGCCTTCGATAGCGTCCCGGGTTTGTTGTTCGGGCTGGATGCGGTTCACGGCTTTTTGCACTTTGGGATCGAAATCCTGCACACCCAGGCTGATGCGGTTAAAGCCCAGCTCGCGCAACACATTCAGTGAATCGGCGTCGATTTCCCGCGGGTCAATTTCAATGGAGTATTCGCCGTTGTCATCCTCGTGCAGTTTGAAATAACGGCGGATGACAGCCATGAGTTCACGCATCTCCTGATGGCTGATGAAGGTGGGTGTGCCGCCGCCCCAGTGCAATTGGTCGACGCTGCGGTCGCTGTCAAACAGCTCCGATTGCAGCGCGATTTCTCGGTGCAGCCGTTCCAGATAGGGAGCGGCGCGGTCGCGGAATTTGGTGACCACTTTGCTGCAACCACAGAAAAAACACACTTTGCTGCAAAACGGCAGATGGAAATAAAGCGACAACGGCCGATGTTCACCCTCACGGTGCAATTTATTGGTCGATTCAGCAGCCTGTTGATAATCGGCGACCGTAAACCCGTCATGGAACTGAACGGCCGTGGGATAAGAGGTGTAGCGCGGGCCGGCTTTATCGTAGCGGCGAATAAGCGCTTCGTCGAATTCGATGGTGGTGGACATGGCTAACTGCTGATGCTCCTGTAACGTGCGGAATTTAAGGGGAGAAATCGTATACACTGATTTTTTTATCCCCGACCTGGATAATCACAGCTTACACCATGACAACGAACCCGCCTAGCGCGGCTTTGCCGCTTTATTGATCAACATCAATAGTAAACCAGTGCACCAAGGCGCTGAGATTGGTTTACAATAGCACGCTTGATGTACTCAACGACCGTCCCAGTGCCGGTACCGGCGTCTGCCTTTTTTGAGGTCCCCTGACATCACTTGAAGTAAACCGAGCGGGTGATTAACAATGCACGCTGACACGCTATCCGATATTGGTATCGCACCTTTGACAGATGATATTGAACAGTACCTGGAGCAACGCCTGGGCCGAACCCATGCCAGGCAGCGTTTGGGTATTGAATCCGAGGTTGGTCAACGCATCTTCGGCAAAGGATTTAACTTTTTTCACCCGGAAAACTGGTATAGCAGCCATTCGCTGATTAAAACCACCCTTCGTCTTAGCGGCATGTATGGCCGCGGCAAGCGCAACGCCTGCAAAATTCAGGTGCGGGAAAACATCGTCAACATACCTCATTTGCCCGAGGCGTTTAACGGCTTTACCCTGCTGCATTTGAGCGACCTGCACGTTGACATGTATGCCCCGGCCACCCGTGCACTCATCGACAAGCTTGGCCAATTGAACTATGACTTATGTGTCATGACTGGTGATTATCGGGCAAAGACCTATGGGGACATTAACGCTGCCATGGACGGTATGCGGCAGGTGATGGAAGTGATCGATAGACCCGTTTATGGCGTGCTGGGCAACCACGACAGTATTACCATGGTGCCGGCGCTGGAGTCTTACGGGGTCCAGATGCTGCTCAATGAATCGGCTGTCATTAACCGTGGCGCAGCGCAGATTCAGCTGTCCGGGGTTGATGACGCTCACTATTTTCGGGTGGAGAACATCCAAAAAGCCGCGGAAAATGTCTCCACCACCGCGGCATCCATCATGCTGTCACACACACCGGAAATTTATCGCCAGGTTGCCCATGCCGGTTTCGACTTGATGCTGTCAGGACATACCCATGGCGGTCAAATATGCCTGCCCGGCGGTATCCCGCTCACCCTGGATTCGCGCTGCCCCCGGTACATCGGCAAAGGGCCCTGGCGTTATCATGACATGCAAGGCTATACGTCCGCAGGGTCAGGTACGTCGATCGTTAATGTGCGCTTTAATTGTCTGCCCGAGGTTACCTTGCACCGGTTGCAACGGGGTTGATAACGCTAGGGGCGCGCTGTACCCCCCTCCGCCAGCTAATAATATTTGAGCATAAAAAATTGGCTGATTTATGCGAAAAAATGATAAACACTGCGTTCTATCAGGGCATGGTGCCGTTTGATGATTATTTGATAGACAATACAAAGCTCGAACATGCTATCCTTTACACTTACGCAGTGTTAGCATTTTTCTTATTCGGGGAACTAATAACATAATGCAGTAATGCTGGTGTAGTATTGGTAATCGGGGCTGTCATTCCTGTGACGTTAGTGTGCAAAATGACAATAATTTCAAATAGCGGCGCCCATCGTGGCTCAAATTTCCATGGAACATTATCAACAGTTTTTTGCTGATACCATTCCTTATCTCAGGCGGTACGCCCGCGCGTATACCGGCGACATAATCAGCGGCGACGAACTGGTGCGTCGTACCATTGAGTGCGCCCACAGCCTGGTAAATTTTCTCCAGGAAGACACCGACATTGCCATCTGGCTGTTTTCCATTTTACACAACATCAACCTTGAGCGGCGCAAGCAAACCGCCGACCATCCCGATGCCGGTGTGCTGGATATAGACGTTACGGACATGGAACTGCTTGAAGATGTCGATCCGGAAGAGATTGACATCGTTACGGCGCTTTCGCAGTTACCGGCCGAGCAAAAAGAAGCATTCCTGCTGGTTAGCCTGGAACGCTTTACCTACGATGAAGCCTGCGAAATTCTCAACGTGCCCATGGGCACGCTTATTCTGCGTTTGAACAGCGCCAGAAAACATCTCATCAAACGCCTGCTGGCCGACGATCTTTCGGAACTACGGGCAGCGCAGTAACAACTATGCAACGGTAACAACGAATGATAGTGGTATCCGACAAGTTATCGACCGAAAGTTTCCATGCTTTTATCGATGAGCAGTTAACCGATGAGCAGTACGCTCAGGTTGAAGCGCAACTTGACGAAATTCCGGAAAAAATCGAAGAAATTCAGCAATGCCACATCATTAACGAACGCCTGCGCGAAGTGTTCGATCCGGTGGTGGAAGAAGACGTTCCCGGAGATCTTTATGAACTGGCGCTCTACGGCGCCGCGGAAGAATCCGGGGAGGAAGATCCCGCGGCGTATATCGATGGCAGCTATTTCGGTTATGACTACGATGAACATGCGGCGAATGCCACCTCCGGTTATGAATACCATATCGAGACGCCGCTCGATTCAATGGACGCCGCACTGGATTTGCAGGATGAGGAATTTATCGAAGACGATGAATTTGCCGACCTGGCGGCGATGAGTAATGAGGCCATGGCGAATTTCGACATTGATGCCATGGGCGGCGCCAATAACCAGATTATCCCCGACATTTTTGATCAACCGGAACAACAGGCCAGCGAATATCAGCACCCGGGCAATGACCCGGCTGGGACCGCGGACACCGCGCAAATGCTTGATTCCCTGGACGCCCTGTCCCTGCAGGAGCCGGAAGAAGGCGTCACCGAAGCGCCGCCGGAAACCGGTGATGTATCGGCGCAAAGCGCCCCCATGCCGCAACCCAGCCGGAATAAGAAATCGGCGCTGCCTGTTGAACCTCCAGAGTATGATCTCGAACCCCTCGACCCTGAGCCGGTGAGCCAGGACACATCCGGATATCAGTCATCGGCATTATCGCAGGCAGAACAACCTCAACCGGGACCAGCCGCATCCGAGCATGTGCTGAACACATTGGCTTCGGATGAAGAGTTAACCCTGGAGCCGTTGGACGACGATACGCAACCGCCGGCCGTGGATACAGCAGAGCCTTTAGCGAACAGCTCAGAGCCATCAGCGCAGAAGTCAGAGCCGTCTGCGGAGATCGCCGATTCCTCAGCAGAAATTTCAGAACCGCCGGCGGACGTAGAGCCGTCAGCGGAAGTAGAGCCCTCAGCGGAAGTAGAACGAACCTCAGCGGACGTAGAACAAACCTCAGCGGACGTAGAACAAACCTCGGCGGACGTAGAACAAACCTCGGCGGAATCGGAACCGTCTTCGCCAGAGCTGGCAAAGTCAGCTGGGCAAATGTCCGCGCCCATCGTCGACACCACCGAAGAATCCTCTGCGGAGCAATCGCATTCAGCCGCAGAGATCGAAACGCCCACCGAGTCACCACAACCTGAAACGTTTTATGTAGGCGGCGATGGAGCGGCAAGCGCAGACTCGCCGGCGAGCCAATCCCGCAAGGAATTGGGCGACGACCAGGTGGCCGATGTAACCGCGGCCGAACAAGATCGTGTGGATACAACCGACGGTGCCGACAGCAAAACGCAGCCATTGTCTGAGTCGCCGCTTCACGCAGACATTGAAGCCGGGGAAGGGCTGCAGCCGCAGGCGGATGCCACGCAAATTAATTATCAAGCGACAGAAAATGAAGTAAAAGGCAATGGTTTTCCTGTCGATGAAATCGCCGAAGAACTGGATAGCATCACAGACGACGACAATAGTGCTCCCAACGGCGCCCCGCACGATGTGGTCGCGGAATTTTTTGCTGAAAAACGGGCAAATCCGGATTTTGAAGTTCACGAGGTAGTCCGGGAATTCGAAGAGGTTTCCGAAGAGTTTGACCAGCAGCCGCCAAGACCGTTGACCGATGACCTGTATGCCAATCCGGTGGAGCAGCTCAAAAGCAAAGCCACCGGTTTATTTGGCAACCTCAATAGCAAATTTGCACAGATTAAGCGTAAATTTGCCAAAGACGACGCCGATTCCGTTCCCGATTTCAATGCGCCACCTTCATTCGAAAACTATGCGCCACCGCCGGCATCGGCTGACGATGATATACCGCATATTTCCGAGTTTTTTAATGATGAAAGGGTAACCGGCGAATCGGCACCAAATTACGGGGCAACTGCACATCATGAAGAGCAACAAGCCGGGCAACCAATAGCGGATGCGTTGCAAAACGCAGAACCGGAACCGGGTTTGGATAATGTCGCCGGCGCTACGAACTGGAACATTGGTGGCGATGCGCAACCCGAACATGAATCATCGGAATCCAGGGCTCACCAGGTCGGCGATACCCTTAGACACTACAAAGAGAAACTATCAAAGGGACAGATGGTCGCTTATGAATCCGGCGGCGAACTGGCGCCACTGGATAGTTACAAGCAACGAATCACACATTGGTATTCAGACCTTTCCGTAGAAAACAGAGGCACCGTGGGCGGGGTGATTTTGTTGTTTATCGGTCTGTTAATCGGCGCCTCGGCAATGTCTTTGTTCGAACAACCGATATCTGCCATCAGCAATGACAAGGTGGAACAGCTTGCCATCGATGCCCACATACTTTATACCCAGCAGGATCAGAATTTCGCCGGTGAAACCAGTACCAGTATTACCGAATCCATGCAGTGGTTGTCAGCCCGTATCGGTAAGTTGATCCGGCTTGCCGATGCTAAATTGGAAGGCTACGAACATGAACGGGCGATCGTCATACCATCCATGGTCAATTATGCAACCGCCAACATCTTCTCCAACAAAGACAGGCAAAAAATAACGTTGTTTATCGCCGCCAGTAATGATGAGGTCCGCAACTCTCCCCTGTCGTGCCGGATACCAACCGCCGTTGATGGTTTATGCAGTTGGGTTCAGGAATCAGTGCACTATGTCGTGGTCGCTAATCTGTCGTTGTCCCGGGTTCGGGCGTTTTCCCAACAACTTATCCAGCAGCTCTGAGGTGTATTGTAACCTCTGGTTTTCCATGCATTTTTGGGCACCGTTTTTGTAGCGCTATTTTCTCTCATAAAAATTTGATATACATCAAACTTAATTTCGAAATTCGCCACCCTTTTCTCCCCCCACGAACAGTGCTGCTATTATTACTATAAATGCAGTTTGAATAGTTTGAATAAGACATCGGAGTGGTACACGGCACAAGTTTGCGAAGCCAGCCCTGTAAGGACGTCATCTGCCAAGATGAGCACATGGATGGTGAATTGCCGGAAGGTGCATGGAAAGAGGTCCATCGCAAGTCTGGAGCAAGTGCATAGCGTTGGGGAAGTTGAGGGAAGTGGCGAAAAGCCAAAGTGAAGTTGAAGTGAAGTAAAGACGACACCAGCTTCTTTCTATGCACCTGAAGGCATGACAGGATTTTTCTCTCAGAAGGGTGTCATGATCATATCAACGACAGATCCTATTTCATTGGTCGAGGTGCAAAATCCTGGGTCACATCCTTTTATCGTGGAAGGTGAAGGTGAGAACGCATTAAAGATATATTTTGAAAACGAAGAGAACAAGAACGTTTATCTGGGCATTAGTGTGGAACTTCCGGGAGAGGATTTCGAACATAACCTGGATAATCTCGTATAAGGTTTATAAGGAGCCGTAACGCAAACTCAGAGCAGATATTTTGCACGAACCACGCGATTGCATCGGGAATGCAATTTTCCCCATATGCAATCGCGTTTTTTTGTCTCTGTTAGACTGGTGCCTGATTTTACATGCGTCAGTGCACCAGGGGCTCTAAAAAACAAGCAGTATCCGATCAGGGTGTGCGGTTCCTAACCTGCCTGTTCTCCCACGCGTCGATAAGCGTGCGAAACGCTTGTTGGACCATTTGTTCCGTAATTGGGATTTCATTACCGAAGCGATCAATGATGGCCGCACCGTTGAAATGATCGTGGGAGTTATTGTCGTTGATGGATCGAGATTTCCGGGCTTGATTCATGGCTTAGGGTCTATGGCGATGAATTAAATTTGTCTCTTCATGTTGTTAGTTTAGATTGCCGGAATTACACGTAGGTGACTATTATATGGCGTTTTTATGACAGTTACGCGTTGGTACGATGAGGACAGATTTACCCGCCGTTTGTATCCGCCGGTACGGGCGTGCCGGTCGTAACAACCGAAAATTACGCAGAAAATTAAGTTGGCTAAGCGCCCAGTGGGGCGTAAAATACGCAGTTATTCCATTTTGATTTCATAAGCTTATGCACTATAACGAGACATTCGATGTGATCGTTGTCGGCGGCGGTCACGCCGGCACCGAGGCTGCACTGGCGGCGGCGCGGCTGGGCGTGAAAACCCTGTTGCTCACCCACAGTATTGATAGTCTTGGCCAAATGTCCTGCAACCCGGCGATTGGTGGCATCGGCAAAGGGCATCTGGTGAAGGAAATCGATGCCCTGGGGGGAGCCATGGCGCGCGCCACGGATCGCGCCGGCATTCAATTTCGCCGCCTCAATGCCCGCAAAGGCCCCGCTGTGCGTGCAACCCGCGCCCAGGCCGATCGTATGTTGTATAGGCAAGCCATCCGCTCGATACTCGAGAATCAATCCAACCTGAAAATATTCCAGCAGGCGGTGGACGACCTGGTCATCGAAGGCGACCGGGTGACCGGGGTGCGTACCCAAATGGGACTGAATTTTTCCGCGCGCTCCGTGGTGCTGACGGTGGGTACCTTTCTCGCGGGTAAAATTCATATTGGGCTGTCTAACCACGAAGGTGGCCGGGCGGGGGATCCGCCGTCCAATACCCTGGCAGCGCGGTTGCGGGAGCTGCCGTTCCGGGTCGACCGGCTGAAAACCGGAACTCCGCCGCGCATTGACGCCAACACCATTGATTACCGTCATTTGCAGGAACAACCCGGCGACGATCCGGTGCCGGTATTTTCCTTTCTGGGTACCGCCGCTGAGCATCCGCGGCAGGTCAGTTGTCATATTACCCATACGAACGAACGCACTCATGATATTATCCGTGGCGGCATGGACCGTTCGCCCATGTTTACCGGTGTAATCGAAGGCACCGGGCCGCGCTATTGCCCATCCATCGAAGATAAGGTGGTGCGGTTTGCGGATAAAAGCTCCCACCAGATTTTTATTGAGCCGGAAGGGTTAACCTCCCATGAAGTCTATCCCAACGGCATATCCACCAGTTTGCCTTTTGACGTGCAGTATGAACTGGTGCGTTCCATGAAAGGCTTTGAAAACGCGCATATCACCCGTCCCGGCTATGCCATCGAGTACGATTACTTCGATCCGCGCGAGTTGAATCCTTCCCTGGAAACCAAACATATACAATCTTTGTTTTTTGCCGGTCAGATCAATGGCACCACCGGTTACGAGGAGGCCGCTGCCCAGGGCCTGGTGGCGGGGCTCAACGCTGCGTTGCAGGTTAAGGACAGAGACGCCTGGTATCCGCGCCGCGATGAAGCCTATATTGGTGTGTTGATCGACGACCTGGTTACCCGTGGTACCCAGGAACCGTATCGCATGTTCACCAGCCGTGCTGAATACCGGTTGTTGTTGCGCGAAGACAATGCCGACTTGCGGTTAACCGAAACCGGTAAGCATCTTGGGTTGGTGGACGATGAGCGCTGGGATATTTTCAACCGCAAGCGAGACGCTATCGCACGTGAACAGCAACGGTTACACGAGATGTTTGTACGTCCCGGTGAGGCGGCCGCGGATGCTGTTAAACAGGCTACCGGTGCGGAGTTTTCCCGCGAAGCGCGGCTTAGTGAATTGCTAAAACGACCGGGCATTACCTGGCAGCTATTGGCGGATTTGCCGGGCATGTCAACCGTCGAGATAGATCCGCTGGTGGCAGAACAGGTTGAAATACAGGCGAAGTACGAAGGCTATATTAACCGTCAACGGGATGAGATTGAACGGCAACGTCGAAATGAAACACTCGAGCTGCCAAAGAACCTGGATTACGGTGCAGTCAGTGGTTTGTCGAACGAGGTTCGGCAAAAACTGCAACAACACCGACCGATCACTGTCGGGCAGGCGTCGCGCATATCCGGGGTGACGCCGGCTGCGATATCCTTGCTATTGATATATCTCAAAAAGCGCGCCAGTTGAACATACAGTTTTCAATTGTAGGGATAATGTGAAGTGCCTGAAGAAAACAGTTCGTTATTGCTTGCTGGGTATAGAGATTATGTTGAGTCGCGGCGATAATTGACGCAAAAACGAGGTGAACTACGAACCTTTGAATCCATCAAAGGTAACATTAACTATTTTAACTTTAGATTTTGGGGGCATTAATATGAAATTGAAACTGAGTTTTGCAGCCGCATTGGTAGCCCTTGTTGCATTGGGTATTGTGTCTGTTGCGACAGCCAGTGACAGCGGCATGATGGCCGAGAAAAACGGCATGATTTCCAAGAAAAGCAAATACAGTGTCAAAGAAACACTGGATCGTCTTGAAGCCGCGCTGAAGAAGAAAGGCATTACCATTGCGTTGCGGTGGAATCACGCCGCGAAGGGCAAAAGCGTGGGTATTCCCATTCGCCCAACCGAGTTATTGATTTTTGGCAATCCCAAGCTGGGCACCAATTTTTTCACCAGTAAGCAAACCGCGGGTATCGATCTGCCCATGAAGGCGTTGGCCTGGAAAGATAAAGATGGACAGGTTTGGCTGACCTACAATGATCCGGCCTATATTGCCAAGCGCCACGGCATCACCGATCGCGATGCCGTTGTCAAGAAAATGACCGGGGCGCTGGATAAGTTAACGTCCATAGCCACCGGAAATTAATTGTCGAAACCCGGTGCCAAAAGACGAAGCGCTTGTTGCGTCGTTATGCCAGGGGGAGCGCGCCCTTGGCATTTCCCTGACGCCGGAGCAGCGTAACCGGCTTATTGTCTACATCAAGCTCATCGTCAAATGGAACCGGGTCTATAATCTCACTGCGGTGCGGGATCCGCAGCGTATGCTCGACCGGCATATTCTGGACAGCCTGTCCGTTTTACCCTATTTGCTGAGCAGTCGAATTATCGATATTGGCGCCGGCGCCGGGTTGCCGGGGATTCCCCTGGCCATCGCCTGCCCGGACAACACCTTTGTTCTGCTCGATAGTAACCGTAAGAAAACCCGGTTTATGCAACAGGCGAAAATCGAATTGGCGTTGGACAACGTCGAAGTGGTTTGCGACCGGGTGGAAAACTACCATCCCGCGGAACGTTTCGATACTGTAATTTCCCGTGCATTCAGTAGTTTACTGAACATGGTTAACTGGTCTGCCCATTTATGCGCCCCAAACGGCATTTTATTAGCGATGAAGGGCCATTATCCCGAGGAGGAATTGGCAGAACTGGCGCAGCACAGCGGACCGACAAATTCATTGCAAATCAAAGCGGTGCATAACCTTCATTGCGCAGGGGCGCCAGCACAACGCTATCTTGTTGAAATTAAAGCCCCCAAATCCTCAAATCAGAATTAATTTGTGCAGGTAATCACGAAAAAAATATGCGATGATATTCCCTTAAATCTCAACTCTGGTAGGTCGTGAATCTATGGCAAAAATCATAGCTATCGCAAATCAAAAAGGCGGGGTAGGGAAAACCACGACAAGTGTCAATCTGGCCGCATCATTAGCTGCGACGCGGCGTCGTCTATTGCTGATCGACATGGATCCGCAGGGCAATGCGACCATGGGCAGCGGTATCGATAAATCGGAACTGCAACTGTCCAGCTACGACGTATTGATGGGGGGCGCGGAAATCGCGTCGGCGATAATTACAGCGCCGGAAGCCGGTTATGATCTATTGCCCTCCAATTCCGATTTAACGGCGGCCGAAGTGGAATTGCTAAGCATTAGCCACCGCGAGCAACAGTTGAGTGTCGCTATTCAACTCATCAAGGACCGCTACGACTATATCATTATCGATTGTCCGCCATCGTTGAATATGTTGACGTTGAACGCGTT
>JASFOJ010000124.1:0-14780 GCA_050116575.1 Gammaproteobacteria bacterium
CCCATTGAGATTTCAAGACGCACGGAAGCAGCCTATGGCAGCGCATTGCTGGCCCGTCAGGGATCCGTTAACATCGAGGCCAACTTAAAATCCTTTTTGTAGCTGTGTTTCACAACAACCACAAAACCCGTAAAACAAAATTATTAAAACAACATCATTAGCATAACGTCATAAAAACAATCATGAATCCATTGGACGGTATTAAATATTTCCTCAAGGGACTGCGATTAATTATGTCGCCCGGCTTGCGGCGCTACGTCGTCATTCCGTTGACCATCAATACGGTTATTTTCATCGCCGCTATCTGGCTTGGCTTCGCACAGATCGGCGACCTCATCGACTGGCTCATGGCAAAGTTACCGGATTGGCTGCAATGGTTAAGCTGGCTACTGTATGTCTTGTTTGGTTTGTTGTGCCTGTTGGTGGTGTTTTTTACCTTTTCATTACTGGCCAATATCATCGCCGCCCCGTTTAATGACCTGTTATGCGAAGCGGTGGCCAAAAGCCTGGCCGGCGACGCCATTGCCAGCAACACCGACCAGCGTCCGTTCATCGCCCAAATCGTGCCCTCCATGCTCAATGAGACCAAAAAGCTGGTGTACTTTGTGGGCTGGTCAATTCCGTTTCTGATTTTGCTGGTAATTCCGGGAATCAATATAGTGGGGTCGGTATTATGGTTTCTGTTTAGCGCCTGGATGCTGAACATGGAATATATGGACTATCCCATGAGCGGCCTGCGCAACATTGAATTTCGAGAACAACGGGCACAGCTGAAAAAACGTAAAATACTATCCTATTCCTTTGGCAGCACCGTGAGTGCGGCAACCCTGATACCAGTACTGAATTTCCTGGTCATGCCGGCCGCGGTGGCGGGCGCCACCGCGTTGTGGGTTGACCGTTATAAAGAATAAGAAAGATAGCGCCGGCCGAGAACCGGCCGACGGCTCAAGGCTAATGCCTCAAAACAAGATGCTGGCGACCGGAATCACAACCAGCATAAAAAGTTCGTAGAGCACCAGCAGCAAATACACGGCGAGGCTGGCGTAGAGGATCTGGTAGCCACTGATAATATTCAGTATGCGGAAGTTTTTGTGGATCACCAGGAACATGATACCCAGCGCTGTCATACCAAACTTCACAAAAAAGAAATGCTGGATGTCATTCTGGATGAAATAATCCATGACCGGATTCAGTTCATAACTGCCGTAAAATGACAGCAACGTCATGGTAAAGAATGCGTCCGCCACGCACAGCAGCAAAGCACCCACCGCCACATAAAACAAATGGGGCTCATGGATATCCACATAATGGGGACTGCCCGAATCATCCGTTCGGCGCGGTGCGCTGCGGCGCCGGTAAATAACCGAGCCCACGATCGTACGCCAGGAATTGGTACGGCGATCGGCCACGGTGACCCGCGCACACGATGTCGCGGTGGTATTGGTTCGGCTATCAGCTACAGCGTCGGTCATACATCTACACCTTAATGTTCTAATATCATTACCACGATGGTTTCTGGTTATGCTTTATTGCCATCCATCGAACTAAAATGAAAATATATCAATAAGTTATGCCCGATTCGTGATGACAAAATCACAAAATTGTTTAAATATTATCCAGGGCATCTTAAATAAAGATTAAAAATTAGCCAATCGGCGCAATGTGGTTAGTTTATCAAAGTACAATTTTTATCCAAAATTTACCTGACACCGCCACCGTCGGCCGTATTTTCTTTTAATATTAATAAGTTAAGGAAATATCGCTTAGCAACGGGCGAGAAAATCGCGAATCCGCTCCACACCAGCCTCCAGTTGGTCCATGGAGGTCGTGTAGGCAAACCGGATGTACCGCTCACTGGCATGACTACCGAAATCTTTCCCCGGTGTCAGGGCGACTCCGGCCTCCTGGAGTAAGCGATGGCAAAAGTCAAAACTGTCGTCGGTGAGGCTGCTACAGTCCGCATAGAGATAAAACGCTCCCTGGGGTTGAACCGGTAACCGGAATCCCAATTCCTGGATGGCCGCTGCCAGAAAATCCCGGCGCCGCTGAAATTCCAGCCGGTGTTGTTCAAGGATGGCCACCGACTCATCTTCAAAGGCGGCCAGTGCCGCATATTGGGAAAGGGTGGACGGTGCCAGAAAAATATTCTGCGCCAGTTTTTCCACGTGTTGCTCATAACCCGGCGGCACCAGCAACCAGCCCAGGCGCCAGCCGGTCATGCAAAAATATTTGGAAAAACTGTTAATGACAAAGGCATGTTCCGTTTTGCCGGCGATGGTGGTGTTAGCGGCATCGTAAACCAATCCCTGGTAGATCTCATCCATTAAAAGATACGCCTGCTGGGCTTGTGCGAAACCGATCCATTCATCAATCTCGTCAGGCTGCAATAACGTTCCCGTGGGATTGGACGGCGAAGCCAGCATCACCGCTGTAACCGGATCAATATTCGCTTTCGCCAATACCGGGACGGTTAACTGGTAACGGGTCGAGGCGTCAACCGGCAGGTTCACCGGTTCTCCCTCATACATACGTACAAAATGCCGGTTACAGGGATACCCGGGATCACTTAAAACCACTTTGTCCCCCGGATTTACCAACACACCTAGCGCCAGCAATAAAGCGCCGGACGCACCGGGGGTGACCATGACCTGCTCGGGCTTAATCGGCACATTAAACTGGCTGTTGTAGTAACCGGCAATCCGCTCACGCAACGCGGACAATCCAACGGCGGGCGTATAATGCGTCCGTCCTTGCCGCAGTGCTTGTTGCGCCGCGCGCATAACCGGTTCCGGGGTCACGAAATCCGGTTCCCCGATTTCCATGTGCACAATATGCCGGCCCTGGGCCTCGAGTTCACGGGCCCGCGCCAACAGACTCATCACATGGAACGGCTCAATGTGAGCCATGCGGTCGGCCAGTTTAATGGGAGTATCCGTCATTGAATCAATCACTGTTGAAAACGGCGGTGAATATCCTGCGCCAGTTCCAGGTTAAAATAGTCATGGTCGCCGGCATCACCCTGCAACACATGGAACGGCTGCTCCGGCTCGCCCAGTTGATCGAGCACCAGGGCGGCACCGTTAAAACGGTGATTGCGGGTATAGTCGTTGATGGTAATGACCGTTGTCAAACCCGCATCGGTGGTGGAGTGAATCCCGTTTTCTGAATCTTCAAACGCCAGGCACTGTTGCGCCGACACACCAAGGTGCTCCATGGCGTAAAAATAAATATCCGGCGCGGGTTTTTTGTGCGGTACCACGTCACCGGCGGCCATCACGTCAAACCAGCCCAGCGCATCGTCGCCCAGCGTGTAGCGGATCAGGGCTTCCACGTTTTCGATGGTGGTGGTGGTTGCCACCGCCAGCCTTACCCCCTGCTCGCGGGCTTCGCGAAACAGGCGCTCGATCCCCGGCCGCAAGGGTATGCCGCCCTGTTTCAGCATATCAGTGTAAATGTCCGTTTTGGCGGCATGCAAACCGGCGATAAATTGCTCCCGATCACCGTCAATGGTGACACCCGGCCGGAATTGATCCAGGTAGTAACGCATGCGCTCCTTGCCACCGGTCACCGTCAACAGTTTTCCGTAAAGCTCCACGGTCCAGTCCCAATCGAGACCGGCCTGTTGAAATGCCTTGTTAAAAGCGACGCGGTGGCCGTCTCTTTCGGTATCCGCCAGCGTGCCGTCAACATCGAACAATAACGCCTCCAACTTTGTCATAAATGATTAAATTCCTTGGTTGCCGTGAAACAGTCATTGCCGGGCTATGTCACGAACGGTCAATTAATAACCAGATCCGGCCCGTTCAGTGTCAAAAATTGGCCATATAATACACTGAAAATACTCAAAAATTGTACCGAAGCTCTTTGTGGTTATCCGTTTCTAAATGGGCCCAAATGACAGGGTAAATTGTTGTGTTTCCTAACCAAGTTTGATATAAGATGCGCCCTTATATTTTCATCTTATCTATGCGCTTAGCTGCAGGAGCTGCAATATATGGCTGCAAAAAAGAAGAAGGCGGTAAAGAAAAAGGCAGTAAAAAAGGCTGCAAAGAAGGCCACGACCAAGTCGAAAACGGCCAAGAAAAAAGCCACTGCCAAGAAAAAGGTGGTTAAAAAAGCCGCTGCTAAAAAGAAGGCGGTAAAAAAGGCAGCGCCCAAGAAAAAGGTCGCCAAGAAAAAACCCGCTAAGAAAGCCGCTGCTCCTAAAGCGAAAACCAAAAAGGCGCCAGCCAAGCCCAAACCGAAAAAGAAACCAGCCGCCAAGGTGAAACCTGCATTAGGTGAAGACCTGGGCTATACCGACTTCGCCCCTTATGAAATAACCAAGGGCGAAGAGTATATGAACGACGAACAAAAGGCGCACTTCCGTGAGCTGCTCAATAGCTGGAAGTCGGAGCTGATGGCGAAAGTGGATGAAACCGTTCATCACATGCAGGACGAAGCGGCCAACTTTCCCGATCCCAATGACCGTGCCACCCAGGAATCGGATTTCACCATGGAATTGCGCACCCGGGACCGCGAACGCAAACTCATCAAGAAAATCGATGAGTCCCTCGCCCTGCTGGACAACGACGAATATGGTTATTGTGAATCCTGTGGCGTGGAAATCGGTGTTCGCCGCCTGGAAGCCCGACCCACGGCCACTGAGTGCATAGACTGCAAGAGCCTGAACGAAATCAAGGAAAAGCAATACGGTAAGTAGTTGAATTTCATTGAATTACTGTTGATTTTCAGTTATGAAAACCGTTGCTCCTCAGCATTTACTTTATTGCTGGGTAAATAGCTTGCCCTGTTAGGTCCTGTCCTATTTTGCTCACTAAGGCTGCATGCCAGTGGCGCGCGCAGCCTTAATTTCTCCCGCTAGCTCACCATTAAACGATATTCGCGCTATGTCGTACTGCCTCATACGCTACCGACCGCTACACAGCCGCATCGGGGTTTGGATATAAGCACTGTCCGCCCCCCACACGCGTTGTCGATGGATTCCATGGCAGTCAATCGGCTTCCGGATCGAAAAATTCCGTCTAAAATCATGTTGCAGGATTTAGTCTGTGCTGTCCCGGCACCAAATAGCAGAACCGATGCCTAATAAACGGATGTCGTCAGATCCCGATAACAACTTGCCATACAGGGGGCGTTTCGCCCCGTCGCCCACCGGTCCCTTGCACTTCGGTTCCCTGGTGTGTGCCGTCGCCAGCTTTGCGCAAGCAAAAGCGCGCGGTGGCACGTGGCTGGTGCGCATGGAAGACCTGGATCCGCCCCGCGAAATGGCGGGCGCAGCCGATGATATCCTTCGCACCCTGGCGGCACACCGGCTGGCGTGGGACGAACCGGTGAGTTATCAAAGCCAACGCCATGATCGTTACCAGTATTGGCTGGATAAGTTATTGCAGAACGGACTCGCCTATCGCTGCCGCTGCTCACGCAAGCAAATTCAGGAGCAACAGCAAGCCCTGGGAATAAATGTCTACCCGGGAATCTGTAAAGGCCAATTCGTGGATACCGCGGAACAACATGCCGTCCGGCTCAATGGCGACGACCAGACCGTTAGCTTCCAGGACCACATCCAGGGTCAATTCGGTCAAAATATCGCGCGCGAAGTGGGCGATTTCGTCGTCCGCCGAGCCGATGGCTGGTTTGCCTATCAACTGGCGGTGGTCGTGGACGACGAAGAACAACGCATTACCGAGGTGGTGCGGGGCAGCGACTTACTGGATAACACACCGCGACAAATCTACCTGCAACAACTATTAAAGATGCGCACACCGGATTATGCGCACATCCCCGTCGCCACGACCGGTGCTGGGGAAAAATTAAGCAAACAGACCTTCGCCAAGCCCGTCGACAATCAGCATGCCGTTCGCAATCTTGTGCAATGCCTTACATTCCTCGGCCAGCGCCCGCCGCCCGCACAACAATTTGACGACCTGGAAGCGTTGTGGCAGTGGGCCATTCAACACTGGAACATCGACGCCGTACCCGGAGTCACCGGTATCTGTGCCGAATCGTGAGCGGTGCAATCCGGCATCCTGGCCGCGAAAAGCCCGGTTTTGTACTGCTCCCGTGGAGCTTGTTTGATAACATTAACCACCCAAGACAATTCAACCGACTCATGACTTCACAAAGGGAAAACCTATGGCCATAGAAAACATAGAATCCATTCTGCAGGAAAACCGGCTATTTCAACCATCGGATTCCTTTACCCGGGACGCGCGTGTTGACAAGGAACAACTGGATGCTTTGCGCGAACAGTCACAACAGGATCATGAAGCTTTTTGGGCCGAACTGGCGCGGGGTGAGTTGAGTTGGGAGAAACCGTTTACGAAAATTCTGGACACCGGTAACGCGCCCCACTTCCGCTGGTTTTACGACGGCACGCTAAATGTCTCCTACAACTGTCTCGACCGGCACCTCGATAAAAGGGGCGACAAAACCGCCATTGTCTTTGAAGGGGAAAAAGGTGACACGCAACACATTACTTATAAACAACTGCATGCCAAAGTATGCGAGTTCGCCAACGGATTAAAATCCATTGGCATAAAAAATGGCGACCGCGTGGTCATTTATATGCCGATGGTCCCGGAAGCGGCCATCGCCATGCTGGCCTGCGCCCGCATTGGCGCGATACATTCCGTGGTGTTCGGTGGCTTTTCGGCCGAATCACTAAAAGACCGTATCGAAGACGCCGGTGCGGTGTGCGTGATTACCGCCGACGGCGGCCACCGCGGCGGAAAAATCATAGAACTGAAAGCCGCCACCGACAAAGCACTGGCTGCGGGATGCAAAACCATTAATAAAGTCATCGTCCTGCAACGCACCGGTCACGACGTGGCGTCCAACGACGACCGCGACATCTGGTGGCATGACCTGATTGACGGCCAAAGCCAGGAGTGCCACCCCGAGCCCGTGGAAAGCGAACACCCATTGTTTCTTTTATATACCTCCGGCTCCACCGGTAAACCCAAAGGCATTCAACACTCCAGCGCCGGGTATTTACTGACCTGTATCGTGACCATGAACTGGGTGTTCGACATCAAGGATGACGATGTTTACTGGTGTACCGCCGACGTTGGCTGGATCACCGGTCACAGCTATGTCACTTACGGCCCCCTCGCGGTAGGCGCTACCATGTTAATGTATGAAGGTGCCCCCACGGTTCCCGATGCCGGACGCTTCTGGAAAATTTGCCAGGACCATAAAGTCACGGTGTTTTATACCGCGCCCACCGCCATCCGCGCGTTAATGAAACAGGGTGACCATCTCCCTGATAGTTACGATCTATCAAAACTGCGGCTGCTGGGTACGGTCGGTGAACCCATTAACCCCGAAGCGTGGATCTGGTATCACACGATCATAGGCAAGGAACGTTGCCCCATCGTGGACACCTGGTGGCAAACAGAAACCGGTGCCAACATGATCGCCCCTGTTCCCGGCGCCGTTCCCACCAAACCCGGTTCCTGTACCTTACCCCTGCCCGGCATCGATGCCGCCATTGTTGACGAACAAGGCAATGTCATCGACACCCCCAACCAGGGCGGCTACCTGGTTATCCGCAAACCCTGGCCTTCCATGTTGCGTACGATCTGGGGCGATGAACAGCGTTACAAGGATACCTACTGGAGTAAATTTGGCGGCAAATATTATCTCGCCGGCGACAGCGCGCGCCGCGACGAAGATGGTTATTTCTGGATTATGGGCCGCATCGACGATGTACTGAACGTGTCCGGACACCGGCTGGGCACCATGGAAGTGGAATCAGCGTTGGTGGCGCACCCCAAAGTCGCGGAAGCCGCGGTGGTGGGGCATCCCGACGAAGTCAAAGGCGAAGGGATTTTTGCGTTTGTCGTTTTGAAAGGCGAGCGCCCGGAAGGCGGTATTGACGAAGAGCTAACGCAAGAGCTGCGGGCCTGGGTGGCGGACCAAATTGGTCCCATCGCCAAACCCGACGAAATTCGCTACGCCGATAACCTGCCCAAAACACGGTCCGGGAAAATTATGCGCCGCTTGCTGCGCACCATCGCCAAGGGCGAGGAAATTACCCAGGATACGTCTACGCTGGAAAACGAAGCTATCCTGCACCAGTTGCAGGGCAAAGTATAACCGCCGATAAAATCCAGTGTCACAATCAAATGTCATAAAAAAAGCAACCTGGTCCAGTCAGGTTGCTTTTTTACTGTTAGACTTTTAATGCAACTAATTACGAATGCAACAATTTAGCGTTGCCGGATAACAGGCGCAGTCATGGAAACCTAATCAGCGCCATCATTATTGTGCCCCATCAAAGTACACCTCGATATTCAGTTCACCGACGAACAATGCATCGACCTGCATGCTTTGGCTGTCATGATCCACGCTGAAGCCTTCCTGCTCCATGGGGGTAATCATGTCAAAACGCAACTCCCCTTTCGGCAACGTAACATCCATGGTCACCCGCATGGGATAATAGCCATCGAGAAACCGCCGCAGATACGGGCCGTTGCGCATACTATAGGTGCCGTCATAGTTGGGATACAGTGAATGAACCTGCGCCTTGACACAAACACTGGCATCATCACCGGTAACGTTTCTCAACTGCACTGAGTTGTTCTGCACCCAGGCGCGCTCGATGCCGGAACTGGATATGACCCGCAAATTGCGGGTCCGCCTTGCATAGTACAAAATCTGTGACTCGGGTACCTTGTCCAGGTTGCCGTGACACTGGGTTAAATCAACCCACCCATCCTTCAAACTTTCGGATTTAATGGTGTATTTGTTATGCAGCACGTGGGGCGGTTTATCCGGCGGCGACGAGAGAAACTCAAGATCACCTTCGTTAACCGCCAAAGCTCGCGCCTCGGAGTCATCATTCAAAAACTGCTGCCATTCGTCGTCCACAGACTTCATTCCGGTGATACTGACACAGACAACCAACAAAGTAACAAACTTTGTCACGTTATTTTTATGGGTGATAAATTTACACATCATTGCGCCTCCTGACCGTGATTCCTGAGCTTGCGCTGTCCGGCGCTTTGTTACCCTGTCCCGCAACGCGTTTTCGGACACCTCAAGGTAATTGGGCAATGGCTGCCGTTAAATTCCGTTATTCCTGTCGATCGAAAAATGCACTGGCATACCGATTAAATCATCAAAAACCCACATACATAAATCTAATCTAGCGACCATTATCAGTCATCGCAAGCGCTAAATACACATCATCTTTCACGACGACCGTTGCACAATGGCACTGTGATCAGCGCCTAGAGATTAACGCAGCTTTCGACATTATATTGATTGACAAATCAAGATGTTAATCGATTGCTTCTTTACTGATAATTATTCATAAAAAGATATATATGGTTCAACTCCACGGTGATTTTTCGAAAATTACTAACAAACCTTAACAAAGTCATCAATATATACAGGGTAATTTATCTAAAGCTTTTCACGTACCAAGCCGAAAAATTAACCATTATATAAATGTTCATTTGTGAACGGTTTATCGGGCGACTTCCACAAACGATAACACCCGCAAATCACTGATTCCAAAATAGACCCGTTAATGATTGACGAATCCGCTACTCGCTCTACCAACGCAGCGTCAACTATTAACAATAGACAGCGCCCTGCCCCGCGCTGGAATCACTATTGCGGTAACAGGCACCCATGAAAAGCACGGGCACGAAGCAGTTCTTTGTTTTAGGATTCATCAGTATAATCGTGCTGCTGATCGCACTCATCATTGTCTGGCATAACAACATTCGCACCAGCACCGAACGCCTGCAACGACTGGCGGGCTCCCAGCTGGAAACATCCCTGTTAACCACCATGCGCGATGCAACCCACCGCCGCGCAATTTCCCTGGCACGCATGAATGCCATGGATGACCCCTTTGACCGCGACGAAGAATTCCTGAAGATCCGCGAAATGGGCACGTTGTTTCTCCAATCCAGAGACAAATTATGGCAACAGGCCATGACCCCTGAAGAACAAAAAAAATGGGAAATCGTCAAGGAAAACATGAACAAGGGCGGCATGATACAACACCGCGTGTTAACACTGATCCAGGACGACAAACTGGATGACGCCAAAAAGGTGTTTATCAAGGACCTGGTTCCCATGCAGGATAAATTCGTGGACAACATATCCAGCATTCTGGAGATGAAACGCGCGGAAGTGGAAAAAGAACTCAGTGAAGCGGCCCGAAACAACAAAAAGGCTTATAGCTTCATTGGATTGCTGGGTAGTGTCGCAATTATTTTGGGCATATTCATGGTTATAGTCATCCGCCGAACCGGCAAAACCGAGGACGCACTCCTGGAACAAAGCAAGCGAATTCGCGCCCTGTATGATGTTACCTCCAAGGCGGGACTCAAAACCGATGAGCAAATTGAGCAAATGCTGAACCTGGGTTGCCGGTTTCTCAAAATGGATTGTGGGCGGGTCAACAATATTGATAAAGACAAAAACACATCCACAGTACTCAATGTAGCGGGTCCGAATACCTATAACCAGAATCCGGGCATGATGTATTTTCTGGATGAAAGTATTTGCAGCCTCACCATCGAGGGCCATGAGCCACTGGCCATTACTGACCTGAAAGACCCCGGCATTCGCGGACATCATAAAAGTCTACGCAATGCCAAGATTCAATCCTATATTGCAGCGCCCATTACGGTTTACGGAAACAAGTACGGAACCGTGAACTTTTCATCCAAGCAAAAACGTGCCACACCGTTTGCCGAAACCGACAAGGACCTGGTCAACCTCATCGGCAGCTGGGTGAGTGTCGCCATTGAACGGCAGATACAACAGCAGGAACTGCGAACCGCCAAGGATTCCGCCGAATCCGCCAACAAAACCAAAAGTGCATTTCTCGCCAACATGAGCCACGAATTGCGTACGCCGCTCAATGCCATCATCGGCTACAGTGAAATACTCTCGGAAGAAGCCGCTGCACAGAACGATAGCCAATCCCTTACCGACCTGCAAAAAATCAAGACCTCAGGCCATCACCTGTTGACCCTTATAAATGATGTATTGGACCTGTCGAAGATCGAAGCCGGCCGGATGGAATTTGTCTACGACGACTTTAATGTCGAACCTGTCATCAATGATGTCACAACCACCATCCTGCCTTCCATCAGCAAAAACAACAATCAGCTGGAAGTTAACCTTAACCTGGAGCACAGCAAAAAGCTCCATGCCGATGAAATACGCTTTAAACAGGTCTTATTCAACCTGTTAAGCAACGCAAACAAATTCACCAAAAACGGCACCATCAAAGTTAACGTTAATTCCGTTACACAATATAACCAGGAATACCTCTCCATCGAAGTAAAAGACACCGGCATTGGCATGACACCCGATCAAATGAGCCGCGTATTCGACGCCTTTACACAGGCGGACCCCGCCATCAGTAAAGAGTACGGTGGAACAGGACTTGGGCTTGCCATCAGCCAGCGTATATGCCTGATGATGGACGGCGAAATCACCGTGGACAGTGTGGAAGGCGTTGGGTCGAGTTTTACGGTGGTTCTGCCCGCCGCACAATCAAAACACAACGCCGCCGTTGCCTAATATCAGATTGCCGAATACCTGCTTCGCGAGTTAAAGCAACATACACCCTGCCATCTCATCCGCTGCACCCCACCGCGTAGAATACTTCTTTGCAGGCTAAACTACGCCTTTACGGATTAGCTTTTGCAATAACGGGGTAACCTATTCCAGATTCGGCTATCCACTCACCAAACTTGTTGCCCCAAACCTGGAACTGCTCTAGCGTCCTATTTTTTACAAACACTCCCGTGTGACGGGTTGTTGATATTTTAACCTTTTTTTAATCGCGCCGACTTCCTGCCGATTTAACTCAACGTAACCAGTATTAATTGTCGTATTTTCCAGGCTTATTCACACTGCAAATTAGTCTGAATATCAACATTGTCGATAAAAATTGATACAAAATCACGTTCAAACCGAATCGTCTACCCGGTTACGCTCCCTAACCACTAAAGTTGGGCGAAACAAACACCAGAAATTCTGCGGAAATCACTTCTCTTACCACTTGTACCTACGTGATTTTATTCCACCGTTCGTATTACCATATGAGTGACACGACCGAATTAAACGCCACCGGATAAACTACCAATTGTGACATTTAGCTTAGAATGGCTATAAAAACTGAAAACTTGGCGTCCGTCCAAAACCATTTATCAACATTTTAAATATGTCCACAAAAACTACATTCTGTATAAAAAACGGTTACGCATTCTGGTACGAAGGTTGGTGACTTTGGCAAACATATCAATTCATCCTCCGCTCGAAGGAGAGTGGAAATTCTTGAGACCTCCCGGGCACCATCCTTACGCATTTGACTTTGTGCAAATGGATACTAAACGAAAATTGCCCCATGATTCGGGAAGACTATTATTTTTTATAAGTCGTATACCGTCAAACAGATTTTTTTGCTGGAACAAGCCAGTTTTAGCGCCGATCGATGGGAAAATTATTCGTGTTGGAAATGGATGGAAAGATAACGAGTACACAAATGTCTGGAAGACTATTCAATTATGGTACAACGCTACCTATAAATTTAAACCAAAAGAAGAAAATGGTCGTTTGGATATCAGGCCCAATGCTGGAAATTACGTGCTGATTCAAGCAACGGAAGGCTATATCGTTTTTCTTGCCCATCTCAGGAATCAATCAATATTGGTGACGGAAGGGGAGCAAGTGGGGCAAGGCCAAGAAATTGGAATGTTGGGTAATTCAGGTAACTCGACAATGCCACATCTTCATATAAATTTATTTGATCAAATGGATAATCCATTTAAGGCGGAGGTGCTTCCGTTTGTGTTTAGTAGTTACGAAACATTAGACCGGGATGGGCTTTGGATAGAGAGAAAATCGTCCATTCCAAGGGCAGGAACATTTGTGAGATTTCATCCATAGCAACGCGCCCAACACCGGTTCGAAAAAGCGGCGCTACGCTCTGCTTTTGCTCGCAGGTTAACGCGGACGGTAATTCATAGGAATAAAACAATACTTATTACATTAGCATTACCAGTTGCCGGGTGTTCATATACTTTCAACATGGAATTAGAAGACCAACAAAACGGTTATGCAATCGCATTGGCAGTAAAAGTGTCCGTTAAACTGGGGGAGATTGAACTTGACCCTTTGTTAATTTTTAGACCGATGAGATTTCTGAAATAAATCACACCTATGAGCAAGTTTTACAGGCCATTTCAACCAACGTTAACACAAGCTGGTTTACATCAGTTGGGGCTTAGCATGAAAGCTAAAGGCCCCTGTGACGCCTTAACGGGTATCGTGCATTCATATTTACAAATAAAAGCGGAGAGGCAAACTCTATATCCAGTAATACTAGATGGCAGTCAGGCCATATACATTCCATCACATGGATCGATGATAAGTGGCGCCCTGACTGAAGCAACAGAAGTCCAATTGTTGCAGCCGGGGGAGTATTTTGGTATTTGGTTTTATCCCGGAGCACTAAGGCATTTATTTGAGTTAAATTTATCTGAAATATCCGGGCAGTTTGTTGATGAAAAATATTTTCAGTGTCATAGCTTCCTTGAACTACACACTGACATTTATAAGTACAAACATTTCTCAGACCGCGCGGATATCTGTGAAAGGTGGGTTCTGGAGCAATATTCAATAAAACCAGCCACATGCTTTGATCATGCTCTATCTATAATTTATCAATCTTTAGGGAGTGAAAGAGTCGGAAATATCGCCAGCAAGGTTGGGTGGAGTAGCCGTCATCTGAATCGTCAGTTTCTTGAGCATACAGGTCTAAGCACAAAAGGATTTTCTCAAATAGTGCGGGCCCAGAACTTTTGCAAACAGTTATATCTCCGGTCAATGGACTCCGTAAAAGTTTCGCTAGACTTGGGATACTACGATCAATCCCATTTGATAAAAGAATTTAAAAAACACGTTAAATCGACCCCCGGAGAGTTCATTAAGCAATATATGTCCGAATTTTACAATCGATAAATTAGCGAGTCAGCGAAACTGTATCTTTTGCCTGTAAGGAGAAATGAATGCAGTTCTCAAGACAAGAAATTATTGAAATGTCAAAAGGCGGTTTTTTTGGCGAAGGTAATGCTCAGCTTCTAAGCTCAAAGATGCTAATGATCGATGAAATCAATAATATTTCAACCAAAGGCGGCAAATATAACAGAGGGGAGTTTAAGGCCTGTCTAAGAATTCTTCCGTATCACTGGTTTTTTGCGTGTCACTTTAAGGTAGATCCCGTAATGCCGGGTTGCTTGGGATTGGACGCTTTGTGGCAACTTCTAGGTGTATTCTTAGGATGGTCAGGGCTTAAGGGAAAAGGGCGGGCATTGGGCGTTGGGAAAGTAAAGTTTAGTGGGCAAATCTACCCGGATGCAGGCTTTATCCAATATGAATTGCATATAAAACGCATATTTAAGACACCGATGCCAATAGGGATAGCCGATGGCGTTGTAATACACAAAGATCGAGTACTATATGAGGCAAATGATTTAAAGGTTGGCTTAATAAAGAAAACGAGGGAATAATTGGTCCAACAAAACGATCCAAGGGATTTGGCGTTAGCCGATAATAACGAATAGAAGATATATGGTCAGGTCTTGCCTCGTGCCTTGCAACCATAACAACCATAACAACCATAGCAACCATTTGGTCAGACCTTGTCTCGTGCCTTAGATGGACGAAGCATGACCTGACCTTGTTGTGATAGGAGACTGACGCCATGAGCTGACCCCCATGACCCCGTTCTTTAGAAGCCA
>JASFOJ010000125.1:0-14664 GCA_050116575.1 Gammaproteobacteria bacterium
GTAGTATGGCATACCGCCTTTTAAAGCCCCTGTTCCTAGAATTCGTGAGCCAAGTACACATTCATAAACGCCTTCGGCTATTAGAGACGCCATGGCCGTGCAGAGTTTTGGTGTGTATTGATAATCAGGATGCACCATTACTATTATGTCAGCGCCGAGGTTTAAAGCATAACGATAGCAAGTTTTCTGGTTGCCACCGTAACCGAGATTCTTATCGTGAATTATTACATGGTTTATTCCAATAGAGTGTGCAAGTTCAGCAGTGCCATCGTTGCTATGATCATCAACGAGAATAACTTCGTCGACAATATTCAGGGGTAATTCATTGTAGGTTTTTTGAAGTGTTTTCGCCGCATTGTAAGCGGGCATAACCACTACCAGCTTTTTGTCATTTAACATAATGATTTACTTCAAAAACAATTTATAACAGACTCTTTTCTTTGAATCCGGCTCAAATCATAAATAAAGCAACAAATGTACCAAAAAGGATATTGAGGTGTGGGTAAATGCGGGGGTTTAACAGCAACTTAGGTGGACACAATAAAAATATTTACGATACTGTTTAGCCGCATCTACGTTTAATTCGAAGCCTTTGTTTGCCACTAAGCGTCAAGATTTAGCTTTTTTAAACGGTATCTTAAAGAACGAAAACTCATTCCCAGCAATTTGGCGGCGGCCGTTTTGTTGTGGTTGGTTTGTTCCAATGCTTGTAAAATAGCGTCTTTTTCTATGTTGGTTAGCTGGTCTTCCAGGGATATTCCGTCACCAACGGCTATGCCGGCATCGATGGCGACATCTGGTCTTTTTTCTTTGGATAATTGTAGATCTTCGGGCGTTATAGTGGAATTTTCACAGAGGGCCATGGCACGTTCCAGGATGTTTTCCAGTTCTCGGACGTTACCGGGAAATGAATATAATTTCAATGTCTGTAAGGCTTCAGCATTGATCGTTGGCCTGCCAATTTCCAGGTTACCGCTTAGTTTTGTTAAAATCTGTTCTGTTAACTGTTCTATGTCTTCCGTGCGCTCACGTAGAGGCGGTACAGGAACCTCTATAACGTTAATACGGTAGAATAGATCCTGTCGGAATTTGCCTTCTTCGACAAGGGATTCCAGATTTTTGTGGGTAGCGCTGACGATTCGAACGTCGATGGAAATTTCTTTCGACGCGCCCACAGGTCGGACGGCTTTTTCCTGGATGGCACGCAACAGTTTGACCTGCATGTGCAGGGGCAGGTCGGCGACTTCATCAAAAAATAATGTGCCGCCATCGGCAGCCTGGAATAAACCTTCCTTGTCGGTAGTAGCGCCGGTAAAACTGCCTTTTTTATGGCCGAAAAATTCACTTTCCATGAGTTCACTGGGGATGGCACCGCAATTGACCGGCACGAACGGTTTATTGGCCCGCGGACCCTTGGCGTGTATGAGTCTAGCCACCAGTTCTTTGCCGGAACCCGATTCTCCACTTATATAAATCGGTGCCTGGCTTCTGGCCACCTTGGCGATGGTGGCGCGGGTTTTTTTCATCGCCGGCGATTCGCCCAGCAGGACATCGCGCGATCGTCGGTCAACTTTGGGATTGTTGTGGGAGACTTTCAGTGCGGTATTAACCAGTTTACGCAATACTTGCAAATCAACGGGTTTGGAAACAAAATCAAACGCACCGGTCTTTAACGCTTTGATCGCCAGCTTCATATTGCCGTGCGCCGTGATAACCGCCACCGGGACATCGGGAAAGTTAGTCTGCATGTGTTCCACCAGTTCAATGCCGTCACCGTCCGGCAGCTTCATGTCTGTCAGGCACATATGAAAATTATGCTGATTAAGAAGCTGTTTGGCGTCGCTGACATTGGCAACGGCCTTGGTATCGACGCTCATTCTGCCCAGCGTCAATTCGAGTAGTTCCCGGATATCCGGCTCATCGTCAACGATTAATGCTAGTGAAGTATCGCTCATCAGGTTTACTGTCGAAATTGGATCGTCGGATTAGGGGCAAATTCGATTCGAAAACATGTGCCGCCGGAAGGGACGGCGATATGCCGAATGGATGCCTTATTCAGTTCACACAACTCACGTGCAATATACAGGCCGAGTCCGGAACCTTTTGAATCAGTGGTGAAAAATGGTTCAAATATCTGTTGCGCGGTTTGCGGATCGATACCGGAACCGTGATCGATAACATCCAGAAACGGTCGTTGGTTGTTTTCGAACAGGCCAGCATTAATCTCAATTTTGGGGTTGCCGGGATAATCCGCACTGAATCGCAGCCCGTTATGACTCAAATTCCAGACTATTTGATGCAGTTGCGTGGCGTCAAAATCCACCGTAACGTCCGGTGGTGTGACATTGATCGAGACTGTTTCCGGTTCGATATTTTGGCTAAGCACAAATTCACTGGCAAAACGCGCGAGCCAGCCCTTTAATGGAATGGACTCCGGCATGGTATTGCCGCGACGGCTCAGTTGTAGCACGTTTTCGATAATGCCATTGACACGCTCGGTATGTGAATGGATGATTTCGGTGAGCCGTTTATCGGATTCATCCAGGTTGGCCGATTCCGCCAGCAACTGGTCGGCATGGCTGATGGCACCGATCGGGTTGCGGATTTCGTGGGCGATGCTGGCCGTCAGTCGGCCCAATGACGCCAGCTTCATTTGCTGGGCCTGCTGGGCCATACGGGCGGTGTCTTCGATAAAAATCAGCGTTGCAGAGGAATCCGCTGATCCCAGACTGGTAAAATTGGGAAGGACTTCAGTATTAGAACTATCTGCGCGAAAAATTTTGCTTTCGCTGAGGCGGTTTTCCCGCCAGTCCCGTAACTGTTGCTGCAGGTTTTCGGATATGGATGCCAACGATCGGTGGTAGGTATTGTTGATCACGGGTAGTCCGAGCATTTGCCACGCCGATTCATTCATCAGCCACACACGGTCATCGTTGTCCACGACAATGACGCCGGAATATAAGCGCTTGATAACGTGTTCGTTGAGCTGGGCCATATTGGCAAGGTCAATACCCCGTTGTTCGGCCAGTTGTTCGGTTTCACGCAGCCGCCGGGAAAGGACGTAAGACAGTAATGCTGTGGCGAAAACGGCAGCGCCCAGAAATCCCGCCTGGGTGTAGTTCGTGGTTGTGGTTTGGCTGATACTGGCGACCACCTGTTCCGTTAACAATGCCAGTGCCGCCAATGCAGCATACAGTGTGGCGGCTTTACCGTTGGTTAACAGGCTGTTGCCGGCGACCGCCACAACGATCAGCATGCCCAGTCCTGTTTCGATGCCACCGCTGGTGTGCATAATGATGGTCAGCGCGGTAACATCCACCATGGTCAGGAACATTACGATTGCCTCGAAGGCGGGCCAGCGCCAGTGAATGGCAAAGCTGGCTAATACGCCAATGGTCATATACAAATAGGATGTGATAGCGAAACCGACGGGGTCGAGGCTTCCCAGGACTGGAAGATTTTGTTCAATAAAAATGGACGTGACAAAAATGCCCGCCAGAATAATGCGATACAAGTTCAGGTAATGCAGGGACTTCCAGATATTGGGATCGTCCCTGACAGGTACGTCACTAAGCGTCAGATTTTCAGCAGCTTGCAGCATAGAGTGTCCAGCGGTGCCAAAGTATTAGGCTGGTAATCCATGGTGGCGGTCATCAGCGACATGGATTTGGTAAACTTTTAGAAATACAACGTAAAATCAACAAATTACCTCGTTTCCGCCAATTAAAATTGCAATTATCAGGCCGACCTGTAACCAACAATGGGGCGGTAATTGGCGTACCCATACCGACAATGGCAGATAACAGGCAATTGATTTTCAGTTATTAAATCAAAAAGATAAAATAGGTTGTGATGAGTGTCCCATTTCATATCAGTGTCGTAATTCCGACATTCAACCGCGCCGGTCTACTGGAAACGGCATTGAAATCCGTATTTGCCCAAAGCCTGCCGCCCCATGAAGTGATTGTGGTGGATGACGGTTCCAGCGATGATACCCATGACCAGGTGATGGCCACCTTCGGCGCCGGGGTACGGTATCACCGGCAGCCCAATCGGGGGGTCAGTGCTGCCCGTAATGCCGGGATCCAACAGGCAACCGGCAGCTGGATTGCTTTTCTGGATTCTGACGACGCCTGGTTGCCGAATAAATTACAGCAACAGGTTGAAGCCTTGCAGTGCCAGCCACATTACCGGTTTTGTCATACCGACGAAATCTGGTTTCGCCGTGGAGTGCGTGTCAATCCCATGAAAAAGCACCAAAAAACCGGCGGCCATATTTTTGAACGTTGTTTGCCGATATGCGTGATCTCACCATCTTCCGTGCTCATACAGCGAGACTGTTTTGATGAAATGGGTCTGTTTGATGAATCGCTGCCGGCCTGTGAGGACTACGATTACTGGTTGCGATATTGCGCCCGCTATCCCGTACTCTATGTCGACAAGCCTTTGTTGATTAAAAACGGTGGCCATGCTGACCAGCTTTCCAGACGATATTGGGGAATGGATCGTTTTCGTATCCAGGCATTGCTGAATCTCCTGGATAGCGGTTGTCTCACAAGTGTACAACAGCGAGTTACACGCAAGATGCTCGATGAAAAATGCAGCATCCTTGAAAACGGTGCCCGCAAACACGGTAACAGAGAAATGCTGGCTTTTTGTGATCAGGTACGCAACAGGATCAACAGGTTTTCCGCAAACGCGTCGACCGGGGATGCCATCGCCGGTGGTCGTGCCAGGATAACGCCAGGGTAATTCATTGGTATGTCATCAATACTATGAGCATGAATAACGGAAAACTTAATTTTGTCACTGCCTTGCCTGAAGAGGCCCGTCCCATTGTGCACTACTATCGCCTAAAAAGGCGTCACGATATTCATCCGTTTCCGGTTTACGAAAACGACAACCTACAATTGGTTGTCACCGGTATCGGCAAAACCGTTGTTGCCACCGCCACCGGCTACCTGGCCGGCATTACAAAAGATCTGCAGTTTACCGCCTGGTTGAATGTCGGTATCGCCGGATCCGGCCGGTATAAGGCCGGCGATTTTGTCCTGGCCCATAAAGTCACTGACCATGATCGCCAACGTCACTTTTATCCGACGCTCTGGTTTGAACATTCTTTTGCAACGGCATCACTGGTTACCGTGGAACAACCGGTAACGGATTATGGCGCCAACGAGTTGTTTGATATGGAAGCGTCAGCTTTCTACCCGGCAGCCATGACTTTCAGTACCGCGGAACTGGTACAGTGCGGTAAGATTGTTTCTGATACCCGAGAGGTGTCCATCGATCAGATTACGCCACAGGTGGTGGTGCAACGCATAGAGCAAAACCTGGAACACATTGACCATGTTGCACAGGCGCTGCTGCACGGTGTCAATACGCTGGCTGCCGATAGCAGGGGCCATGAGGAAGCGGGCATACTAAAGGCCAAATACCATTTTACCAGTGCTCAACAATTCCAGTTAAGTGTTACGTTGCAAAAGTGGTTTGCGTTGGCGTCTGAATCCCCTCTGCAGGCCATAGACCTTGCCAATATCAATACTGCCAAAGCCTTGCTGCAGGAGCTGGAGGCCAGAATCAACGAGCTTCCCGTCAACTATTAACGAGTTTCCAGGCTAAATAATGTTTTCCGCTATATATGTAGAACAACAAATCAAAGATCATCCGCGCACTCAAAACCTTCTGGCGCGTTTTGCTTCATTGCCGGTTATTACCATAGAACACTATGGCGAAATTTTTAACCGCAAGGGACAAAATTTTCGGCTGCAAAAGCAACACCCGGCACTTATCTTGGCGGAAAAACACGAGCGATTGGTAATGCCCGCACCGGCGGGATACGGGCTGGGCGGGAAACACAATTATTATTTTTCCCATATGCTTAACTGCATTTATGATTGCCGGTATTGTTTTTTACAGGGTATGTATCGTTCCGCTCATTATCTGTTGTTTGTCAATTATGAAGATTTTATCGCGGATATATCCAGTACCATTGAACGTCACAGCGGTGAAACAAGTTATTTTTACTCTGGCTATGATTGTGACAGCCTGGCGCTGGAGCCGGTAACGGCGTTTGTAGATGCCTTTTTGCCACTGTTTGAGAAACATCCGCAGGCGGTAATGGAACTGCGCACCAAAAGCACTCAAATTCGTTCCCTGTTGGACAGACCGCCGTTGGAAAACGTAGTTGTTGCGTTCAGTTTTACGCCGGATAACATTTCACAACAACTGGAACACAAGGTACCTGCATTGCATAAACGTGTGCAAGCAGTAAGTAAACTACAACAACGCGGCTGGAAGGTGGGTTTGCGTTTTGATCCACTTGTTTATGAAGATGGTTTTGCGAAACATTACCGGCAATTGTTTGATACGATCTTCAGCCACATAGACCGCAACGATTTGCATTCCATAAGTCTGGGGGTTTTTCGGCTACCGGACACTTTTTACCGCAATATGCAAAAACTCTATCCTAATGAAAAACTGTTTGCCGCGCGCCTCACCCGGCGCGACGGCATGGCGTCCTACAGCCATGAACTGGAAAACAAGATGGTGTCCCAGTGCGAGCGCCTGCTGTTAGACTATATCCCGGAACATATTTACTTTCCCTGTTCACTGGAGCCCTAAAATGAGCGAGACAACTCCGGATAAAAAGCAAATCATCGTGACGGGTGCCAGTTCCGGCATCGGCCGGGCCGTTGCCACCAGATTGCTGGAAGAGGATTTTGAGGTGATCGGCATTGCCCGCTATTCGCGGACACAACCACTTGAGCATCCCGCTTTTATTAACCGGCCAATGGATCTCTCCGACATTGCTCATTTACCGCTGCAACTGACACAACTGGTCGATGATTTTCCCGCCGTATCCGGGATCGTGTTTTGCGCCGGTCGCGGCCAGTTTGGATCACTGGAAGAATTCTCCTATGCGCAGATCAGGGAACTGATGGATTTGAATTTTATCAGTCAGGCTTATCTGGCCAGGGCTTATCTGCCGTTGTTCAAGCAACGCAAAGCTGGTCATCTGATTTTTATGGGTTCCGAAGCGTCGCTCAAAGGTAGTCGCAAAGGGGGTATTTATTGTGCCAGCAAGTTTGCTTTGCGTGGCTTTGCGCAGGCCCTGCGCGATGAGTGTTCCAAAAGCCAAGTGCGGGTGTCCATTATTAATCCGGGCATGGTGCGCGGGGCGTTTTTTGATGAACTGGATTTTGAGCCCGGTTCGGAAGCAGAAAACTATCTGGAGGCGGAAGATATTGCACAGACGGTTGCCTATATTTTTACAGCACGCTTCGCGGTGAATGTCGACGAAATCAACTTGTCACCGCTCAAGCATGTCGTCCAATGGAAAACCAAACGTAATGGTAAAAAATAATAAAAAACAAAGAGTTATTTCAACTTCATGATGTATGAAACACCGTCCTCAAGCCTGGTTAACCCGTAAATTGAGTGCTTATTGATCAGTTCGGGCATTATATTCGTTTCCCAATCTACCCAACCCGGGATTTTTTGATCTACATCAAAATGTCCATTTTCCGCTATACCCATAATGTTTATACGTTTAATTGTAAGCGTTTTCGAAAATAGATTTTGTCATTCACACAGCGAGAAGGAATAGGTCAATATGTTGGGGATTATATTATTTACCGCTCTATTTGCACTGGTTTTCTTTGCCCTGCAACAGGAAGGCAATTTATAAATCGTTGATAGTGCGGTGACGTGGTCGCAGCAGTTCGCGGTTTCTCTTTAAACGTTGTTGTTGTACCTCGTGTTGTTAGCAAGTGTTGTTTTGTAAGCAGTTAGGGGTCTGGCGCAGGCCAGGCGGTATGGGACCCACCTAGAGGAGAAAAGCTAGCGCAAAAAACTAATGTTGTTTACAGCTCCATCTGGTTCTTCGTCATTGACACTTAGGACTGAGTGAAAATGGTCGAAAACCACAGTTCTTAAAGACGCATACAATAATAAGAACTTTCCGCCCCCTACTGGAAGCCTGCCCGTCATCGACGGGCAGGCTTTTGCTTATCCGGCCAGCCATAACCGTATCAACAACAAATTTTGCAACACGGGTCTTTGCGCTACAATACTAAATGAGTTGACTCACAGGGTTTTTGGACGAGCAACGACGGTTGAAAACTGATTGATAGAGCGGTAAAACGCTAGTTTTGCGGGTTGGTGGCGTAGTAACCCTGTTTCTTTTCCAGCAGTTCATGGACCAGCGGGGTACAGATAATTTCCAGGGCGTTTCGCATGTCACCGCCCCTGACCACCATCGTATTCGGCCGTGACATGAAGGACTCCTCGAATTTATTGAGCAACGTGGGAAAATCAAAGCGCTTGGGATCGCGAAACCGGATAACCAGCATACTCTCATCGGGAGTTGGTACATCGAGACTGATAAACGGATTGGAGGTATCCACCAGCGGGATACGTTGAAAATTAATATCGGTGAGAGAAAACTGCGGTGTAATATATCGGACGTAATCCGGCATCCGTCTCAGGATAGTTATGACAGTATCCTGTACGGAACGTCCGGCGCCCCGGTAGTCGTGGTGTATTTTCTGAATCCATTCCAGGTTGATGCTGGGTACTACGCCAATCAGTAGATCCACCCATTGGGCAATATCAACGCCGGTATCCAGTGACTTTTTCACTTCATGGCGTTTGTTGATGACCAGCGGATTGTGGGAGTCGCTCATTTGCCGGCGTGACCAGGTGGCTTCGATACAGCCGCCATGCTGCCCTTCGTAAAACAACAGGTCGGTATTATCGGGTAGTTCCCGCCAGGGAGTATAGGTCCCGATTTTCTGCAGGTACAATTCTGCGTCATCGGGAGTTGCCACGTAGTCGCGTACCAGCCCGGTACCGCTGCGGGCGTATTCGCGGAACAAACCTTCCAGGCGGTCAAAGTAATTGGCTTCGGGCCCAAAATGACTAATAGGGCGGCCCTGTTCCGCGGCCTCGCGAAACACCCGCTCCACTTCATCCGGGGTAAACCGGCGAAAGCTGTTGCCGTGGATGAAAGCGGCGTTAATGCTTTCGCGCATGAAGATATCGGCAAAAGCATTTTGCACACTGGAGGTGCCTGCTCCCGATGACCCGGTGACGGCAATAATGGGGTGTTTAATAGACATGGCGCGGCTAGTCGATCATAAACAATAACGGTAAAGTTTAGTTTTTGTCTTCGAGGTTTTTTTCTTCAAGATAGTGTTTTTCGCTGCAATAATACCCATCATCCCGTTTAATCGCTGACGACAGGGGTACATGGGTACCACAATGGGCGCAGCGGACGGTATCTTGATATTCCAGCGTATCCGGTTGTTTTGCTTTTGTACTTTGTTTTGTACTACGTGAGTGTGTTGTGATCAAGCGCTTTATGATGACCACTGCCAGAATAATCGCGATTAAAACAAGTAATTGACGCATAGGGCTACCCGGTACCGCCTCACCGTGCTGTGAGTGCTGTTGAATAGCCGTTGTTACAGCTTATACAAAAATTCGTCGGAATGTATTGGTTAAACATCGTACATTTCGCAGGTCTGGGCGTTAACTTATTGATTTTTAGATGCTATTTCGCCACGGTTAAACCGTCCTCGATGACACCGAACCGGGTGAATAGTGCCACCGGTGTTATTCATCGGGCGGACTCTCCGTTGCCGGCACGTTTGTTTACGTTACCGGGCCAACAGGATATCACAGAATCCATAATGTTTGATTTAAATTAAGGCGCCACATCCACCAGCGAATACTATAAAAAATGTAACCGGTGCCACACAAAAACAGCACACGGGGATTATTGTTCACACGGCAGATCGTGTGCGACAAAAATGGGTTGAACGGGACAATTGATTGAATGGGACATAAGGAAAACGCGCTATGTATCTAAAACACAAAACGTCGGGCAATCTGGTGGAGGTTCTGGACATCAAAGCACTGTTGGATCCGTGCCAGGAAAAAGTGGCGGGCCGGTTCCATGCGGGAGAAGAACTGCAGGATCCGGAAAACTTTGCCAAAACGGAGCTGGTGTTTCCCTCCGATGAAGTATTGCCGGTGTGCTGGGTCGATGCGGAGTATAAGCTCCATTAATGTCGATTGAGCCGGAACACGAATAGTAGTGCCGGTAATAACCGGATGGTGTTACAACTCAATGGCGTCAGCCAGTAACCTTGATAAGGCAATACAGTTAGTACTGTGGGTCACGCTGTCGGTACTCCAGACTTCCCGTACGCCGGCGGCCAGTAACTCGTCATAAGCGTTGCCCACGAACAACGCATGTGTCACCGCGCAATAAATGTTTCTGGCACCGAGCTCTTTCAGTTGCTGCGCCGTGTTGATCAGGGTTTTGCCCGTGCTGGCCATGTCGTCCACAATCACGATGTCTCGCCCATCCACATCCGATGCCGGCAATATGATATCCACTTCCCGGTCGCCATGACGTGTTTTTTCCCCGACAACATAATCAAATCCTTGCAAGTCGGAAACTTCTTTTACCCATTGCTCACTTTCTTCATCCGGTCCAATGATCAACGGGTCCGATTCCCGCAAGGCAATGAAGTTACCGATCAGTTGCGCGGCGCTTAAGGTGACGGCACGCTGGGTCTTAATAATGTCGTCGAGCTTTTTGACCCGGTGCAGATGGGGATCCACGGTCACCACTTCGTCCACCAGGTGAGTGAGTAATTTTCCCACCCAGCGTTGGCTGACCACTTCTCCCGGTTCAAAAGCTTTGTCCTGGCGCATATAACAAAGATAGGGCGCCACCAGAATAATCCGTTCACAACCTTTTTGACGCAGTTCTTTGACGGTAAAATACAGTTCGATCAGTTTGTCGTTGGGAGTATTCAGGCTGCGGCAGATAATAACCGTTGACGGTATGTCGATGGGCAGGCGAAGCTTGCTTTCGCCGTCAGGAAAATGATGCAGTTCGACGGTCGTGTATTCCACGTCAAGCAGGCGCGCCAGGTTTTTGGCCTGCAGTTGATAGTCTGGAAATCCCAATAGCAACGGTGTTTCAAACATACGCTAAATTTCTTGATAAGGAACGGGAATTTGTTGTTCCGTGCCGATAGTATAGCCAATATCATTTTGTGCCATATCACTGGCGAACTTGAAGTCGGCGTTGAACTGCGCGTAAATCCGGTAAAGTGCTTCCCCTTTATCGACAGGATCACCCACTTTCTTGATCAGGTCCACCCCGGCACCTTTGTCCATGGGAGCGCCGGCCAGCCGGGCGACGCGTGATAATTGATGGTTATCGATTTCTGTAACGAATCCAGCGTGCGGTGCCATAATGTCTGTACACAGCCTGCCCAGCGTAAAACGCTTTTCCTGTTTTCCCTGGGCTTTAATGATGTCCTGCATTTTTCGCAGTGCGCGGCCGGATTCCAGAATATCGCGGGCAATACTGTAACCATAGCCGCCGCGTACATCAGGATCAAATTCCAGGATGCGGCCGGCCAGGCGCAGGGCTTTTTGTTTGAGATCATTGGGTGCCGTGTCTTCATTGTTCAATACCTGCATGACGTCACGGGCTTCCAGTACCGGACCAATACCGCGCCCGACCGGTTGTGTGCCGTCGGTGATGATGACCTCCAGGTGTATATTTAAACGGTCGCCCACGTATTCAAATAGCTTGCGCAACTGCAAGGCATCCTGCATATGCCGGACTTTGGAAGTAGGACCTACGGGGATATCAATCAGCAGGTGGGTGGAGCCGGCAGCCAGTTTCTTTGACAGAATGGACGCTACCATCTGTCCCATGGAATCGATACCTAACGGCCGTTCTACCGAAATCAGTATGTCGTCTACCGGCGCGAGATTGGCGGTACCGCCCCAGGCAATGCAGGCGCGGTGTTCACCCACGATCTCGTTCATGGTTGCCGGTTCCAGTTCCACGTTGGCAAGGATTTCCATGGTATCCGCTGTGCCTGCCGGTGAGGTAATGGCTCGGCTGGAGGTTTTGGGCATTAACGTACCGTGTGCCGCCACAATAGGAACGATGAGCATGGTAGTTCGATTGCCGGGAATGCCGCCGATACAATGTTTATCAACCACCAACGATTCGTGCCATGTCAGTTTTTTACCGGAATCGGTCATGGCCCGGGTAAAGTTGAGAATCTCTTCGCGGTCCAGTCCCGTTTGCCCGGATGCCACCAAAAACGCGGCCATCTCCGCGCGCGAATAGCGATGATCAACAATATCCTGGGCAATGGATTCAAAATCCAGCAGGGTCAGTCGTTCACCATTGATTTTCCTTCGCACCGCATCCATGGACGCCGGCGGCTCAGCCTGGGCGACTTTGACGTTGTGCTCTGCCGGCAGACCCAACTGGGAAAATGCCTGCTCCGACAAGCCCAGTTGTCCAGGGGCCACGATATTTTGGTCATCAACGACATTGAGCACAGCGTAGATGCGCTGACCATCGGCGGATACTTCAATTTTCGACAATGCCTGGAAACCTTCCGCCCGGTACACCTCGCATTCGCGGTGCATGTAGGCGACGTTTTCCCGGTAGGTGTCGATAGCAACCTGGTGTAATGCAAGGGCGCCCAGCGGACGTGGTTTTTGCTGTCGTTCGGCCATGTGTCAGTGTATAGAATTGTTGGCGATTAAATAACGTTGAAATCCGATTATGCTCAGGATATCGTTCTCATCAGGATTTAACTTGACCTGGATTAAGGTGGACGGATAATAGTTACTTTATATAAAAATCATACGACTGCCAATTATTTAATAAGGAGTGCGTTATGCAATGCCCTAAATGCGCCCAGGCCATGGAAAAAGTGACCTTCCAGGATGTGGAGATAGATCGCTGTATTAATTGCGGCGGTATGTGGTTTGATATGCTGGAGCTGGAGGAATTGAAAAAAATGGACGGCGCCGAGCAAATTGACACCGGCAGTCCCGATATTGGCAAGCAATACAACGAAGTGGACCGTATCCAGTGTCCGGTGTGCCACACGCCTATGATCCGTATGGTGGACAAGGAGCAACATCATATCTGGTACGAAGGCTGTGCAACCTGTTACGGTGTGTTCCTGGACGCTGGCGAGTTCCGTGACATGAAACACGAAACGTTATGGGACTTTGTCAAGGATTTATTTACCCGGGCCAGACCCTGATCTAAAACAGGTTCAATTCAGGCCCAGGGGATTGTCGGGATCCACGTCTGCCATAAAGGGCAATTTACGGTCGCTATTGGTGACCTGATAGACCTTGCCTATCCAGTTGTTAATCACCGCTTCCGCTGTATCATGCCAGGTGTTGTGCAACAGCCCGGTGACCAGTTGTTCCGGAAACTCAGGTAAAGTCCGGCCAGTTTTCTGTGCGGCCAGAACGGCGTCGCGATACTCCTTTAAGATGGCCTGAACCTGCAGGGTAAAATAGTTTTCCGGGAATCTTGGATAGCGCTTACGCTTGCCGTTGATAAACCGGATTACTTCCCGCTTGTATTCCTTTAACAGACTATTGATGTCGTACTCCGGGTGGCCCTGGAAGAATACCAGGCGAAACTGGTCGGCACTCACGGCAAGGTGAACGCCGGCCGCTTCGCTTTCGGCAAGCACGTGCAGGCCGGCGGATTCAAACTGCGCCCGGCTGATTTCGTTAAACCGTGAATGCGGTACGTTAAACAGGGTATTCACGTCGTTGACCAGGGGATGATGACGGTCCAGCACCTCGTGCTGATATACCCCCCAACGTTTGCGTCGTAACCGGTAGCGTTTCTGGCCGTGGAGAAATGCCATTGCGGCATGGGTCGCCAGGCAAGAACATAATGTCGAAGTGACATTTTCATAAGCCCAGTTGACAATTTCTTCTAACGGTTTCCAGAACGGCTCCTGCGACAGGTCCGGATGGGTGACATTAGCACCGGTAATAATGAGCGCATCCAGGCCATCTTCCATCACTTGTTCAACGGGTTCGTAATACTGATCAACGTGTTTCTGGCCTTCGGCGCTGCGTTCCAGTTGCCGGAGGGTAAACGGGTGCATATGAAACTGCGCAATCTGGTTGCTTTCACCCACCAGCCGGAAAAACTGGCGTTCCGTTGCCGCCAGTGCGGCATCAGGCATCATGTTTAACAATCCCACGTGCAGTTCACGGATGTCCTGGTGGGCTGCACGTTCGGGATCAAGTACCGTTTCGCCTTCCTGTTTCAGCCGGGCGAAGGTTGGCAGCTTGGAATTGGCAACGAGTGGCATTACAAAGTATCCGTCAAAGCAATAATGGCTGGTTTAATTATAGTGCTATCGTGCGGTGTCATGGCGACGACTGCCGGCCGACGGCTGTTGCAAGTAACTCCAGAAAATCCGCTTCGTCCCGTACCTGGTACAGTTCCCGGGTGGTAACAGTATATCCGTATTGGTCGGCAATGGCCTCGTAGCGCGGAATACGGGAATAAAACAGTTTGGGAAATATCCAGCGCACGAATTCGTCCGGGTCGATTAGCGCTACATAGTCAATATTGTTTTCTTTTTTATAAATAGCCAGTTGCTCATCCAGGAATTCCTCCCGGTAGTAAAGGGGTTTGGGATCGGTTTCGGCGCGGTGAATTAATTCCTGCTCATCCTCTTTACTGGCCTTGATGTATAAAATCATGGTGTGCTTGGTGAGGATGCGGGTGACTTCATCGTCATCCAGCTCACAAATGCTGCCGCCGACATCGTTGATAAAATG
>JASFOJ010000126.1:0-14293 GCA_050116575.1 Gammaproteobacteria bacterium
CACTTTACATAGCCGACCGTGCCCGTAAAGCACACTATATATATTAGGGATATGATGTAAAAATTGTAGTAGTTTATTCGTTTTTCCACATCGCTGTCTTTTTATAAATTATTCTTTGGAGCGCTGCCAACCAAAGAAAAAACACGATGATGACCGATGTTGATCCGCTTCCGCCATCACTTACTGTATCGTTAATTTCTGTTGTTAAAGTTGCGCAAGCATTATCAACGTTACTCGCACTTTCACATCTTATAAAAAGTTCTAGACTGTTATCAGGATTGGTTCCCAAGGGGTCTTTTTCAGAAAGGTAGACAAAAGCATTGCCTTCTACAGACAAAGTTCCGCCATACCACCGAGACGCAGAATTGACAACTACTTCGTTAGTACCATCCATATTTTTAATAACTGTATCATATCCCCCTAGCGGAGAAGCCCGTGAGTAGACTACTCGATTACGGTTTTCTGACTCATGATATTGAAGGCTAGTGTTTCCGTCATCAAAATTTGTTAATTGGTTTAAAGAAGCAGACGGAATATTATAGATATAAATATCGCTACTGGAGTCAGGGTTTGCTTGCACTAGTGACGCACGAGAAGAAAAGATAACGTCTTCTGCGCCCTTCATATAATAAGGGAACTCTGATTGACCTACCGCATTACTGTCTGTCACCCTGGTAAAATTTGTGCCATCGGTATTAACTAGATATATGTGCCGATACGTGCCAGCGATACCATTATCGAAATCATAGTTTGTATAAAACGCGATTTTATTACCGTCATCAGAAATACCATTTGCTTGGATATAGGTATCAGCGTCATATGCCCACTCCAAAACAGTTCTAGTATTATCTTTCCAGCCTCGTGTACCTAATACATCGACAGCGGTAATTCGGCTATACCAACTGGTTACATATGTGCTGGCATCTGCGGAGACATAAGCAAAACTTCGCGAATAACCCGGTAATTGTCTATAATTACCTCCATCTGTTTCGATGTAATGTACTGTTATTTGTGAAGATCGAATTTCGTATATAATGTATTCGCCATCTGGCGATATAGCATTTATGCCAATGGAGCCAGACATCGGAGAAGTCAACCATGTGTGACTATCGTTACTCAAATTAATCGATAAAATGCTGGTCAGACTATTTTGATAGATTCGTGTTACAACATGGCTGCCATCCGCAGATATTAATAATCCATGTATTTGTTCTTGATTGATAAATGATGTTAATTGCCTAAGGCCAGAGCCATCCGCCTGAATATAATATAGTTGTTCATTTTTGCTAGGATTTTCGCCTAGTAAATCTGCTGTGGTATAAAATACAATATGTTCACCGTTGTCTGAGTAGCCGTAACTGATTATGGGTGTGTCGGTGTTGGTTAATTGTATTGTGGTCACTGTCGCCGCCATACCTAAACAAGGTAATAAATTAAAAACAACGGCCAATAACATTGTGTAAATAATTAGCAGTTTTTTGTTGCTAATAAACACGTCAGTAGTTATAACTTTATTAAATTTCATTTAATCAGACTCACCGTTGAGAGGAGTTGGTATAGGTCTTTTAGCTTTACTCTGAAGATCAATCAATCAATCAATCAATCAATCAATCAATCAATCAATATATACTAAATGTATATTCTAGCGGTATCAGTGAGGGGATACTACAGGTAATAGTGCCAATAAGCAGAATTAAACAGTTTCAATTAAGGAACGTAGATTGAGCTATAGATAGTATGTTGGAGCTATTCTTGGCATAAAGATATATGCGTACTTTTTAAGATGGAATTTAGAACTCCTTAAGAGCGTGGTTATGATTCCGACGCCGGTTGGGGTGCCTTCAGCGGTTTGAAGGTCATCAATAACACCGGCAACAACGTCAGGTTGGCCACCATGGCGACCATCATGGCCACGCCGGTGAGGAGGCCAAAATATATCGTGGGGATAAAGTTCGATAATACCAGGATGGAAAATCCCAGTGTAATCACAATGGACGTATAGAACATGGCTCGGCCCACTCCCTCATGGCTGCGTGTGACCGCTGCCCGGTAGTCGCCGTCCTTTTTAAATTCCTCGCTGATGCGATGTATATAATGAATGGTGTCGTCGACGGCAATGCCGATGGTGATGGCGGCGATGGTGATGGTCATGATATCCAGGGGAATGCCAAGCAGACCCATGAGACCCAGCACCGAGCCCGCGGCGATAATATTGGGTATGATCGCCAGGATGGAAATGAAAAAGGATCGGAACAATACAATAAACATTATCAGGATCGCCAGAAATACCACGCCAATGGTTAGTATTTGTGACGTGAACAGGCTTTGCAGCATGTTGTTATAGAGCACGACCATGCCGGTAATGTGTACCTGTTGCGGCTCCAGGTCGAACTTGTTGACCAGGTCGTTACGGATTTCATCCAGAAGTTGCTGGCGCTTGAGGTTAGGATCGGATTCGAAAATTCGTATCGAGAAGCGTACCTGGTTGCCGTCCTTTGCCATGTAGGGATCGAACAGGGTTTCGCGCAGATCGTCGGGCAACCGTTTATACATAATGGACAATGAAAAATTGTCCAGGGGTCCGCCGTTGATTTGCGAGAGCAGGTCCATGGTGGTGGCAATGGAAAGGACTTTGCCGGTTTGCGGCAGGCTTTCAAGGTAGTCCTGTATCTCGCTGACCGTCTGCAATTGAAAAATATTGAACCAGTAACTGTTGCCGCTGATGCCGGCGGAACCGCTTTGTGCCGCATCGAAGCCGTCGCCGGCATCGTCTGTTGATTCGGCCATTTCCCGCTGCATTTCTTTAAAATCCGTATCCGGATCCAGTATGACGTCCATGGGGGTGGTGCCGCCCAGTTTGCGGTCAATGGTCACCATGCCCTGATAAATCTCGGTGGTATCCTTGAAGTAATCAATGAAGCGGTTTTCCACCGACAGTTGGGTCACGCCATAGATACTGATTGCCAGTAGCACCAGGTAAACGGCGAACGTCGGATAAGTGTATCGTTGCACCAGGCGCGCAAAGAACCGTGTAATACCTCCCGATATATCGAGGCGGCGCACGGTGGGTTCTCCGGGTTTGAGAAACTTTAACGTTGCGGGAAAAATCATGAACGCCAGTACCAGCGCTATGGCGACACCGTAAACCATCATCCAGCCAAAATCGATGACCGGTCGGATACCGCTGACCAGCAGGGAGCCGAATGCCACCATGGTGGTGATAGCGGTATAAAACGACGGAACCGCCTTGGTGCGTATGGATTCCCGGATCAGCGTTGGCTGTGGCATATCGCTGTTCTGGGTTTGGAGTTCCTGGTAACGCACAATCAGATGGATGGTCAGGGAGAGGGTGATGATTAACATTAGCGATATAAAGTTGGAAGACACCACTGTCACCGGCCACTCCACCAAGCCCAGGTAACCCACCATGGCGACGCCGGCTGTAAAACATATCAGCATGGGTATTAAAACCCAGCGTGGTTTTTTAAAGGAAAAACCCAGCAACAATATAAGAAAGCACAATACTCCCACGCCGAAGACCTCAATGTCGTGGGAAATAAACCGGATCATGTCCGCCACGATCATGGGGATACCACCCAGATATATAGTGGCATCGTCACGATAACGATCAAGGATGTTGCGGACGGCGGCAATGTCGGCCCGTTCCTGTTCAGTGAGCGAGGCGCTATAGTGCTTGAACTCGGTTTCCACCTGTTCGAGTTTCCGCTGTTGTTGTTCTGTCAGCGCGTCGGATAGTTGTTGTTCCCGTAACGCATTACGTTTGCTCAACAGTTCCTGGTATTTTTCGTCGCGTTTAAAATTAACCTGCAGCGCGGTGGTTTCGCCGTCGTCGGAAAGGATAAGGTCACTGTACAGCGGGCTGGTTAGAAATTCTTTTTTCGCCAGTTGCTTGTCCGTGTCGGGCGTTTCCAGGGTTCGGACGTGGCGGCGCAGCTCCGATAAGGTTACCCGCGGACTGTCGATAAGGGGGACATTGAGAATGCTGGTTACCGACTTGACGCGTTTCAATTGTAACAAGTCATCCTGTAACTTCCTTAATTCTTTCAGGCTGTGATCACTGAACAATTCACCGCGGGGATTGTAAGTCACAATTAAAAAATCGTCTGATCCGTAGCGCGCCCGGATGGAGCGGTAGTATTTCAGGTCCTTGTCGTGCTCCAGTACCAGCGAATCCGCCGACGCGTCCAGGCGAAACCGGTCTATAAACAATGCGAGATAACCAACAACAAGTACGACCAACAGCAGGGTAATGACCGGATGGCCGATGCACAATTTGTAGTAATATTCTTTCAGGGTATTAAGCATAGGTCGGTGAGTCCGGTCTGTAACTGGAGCGTATTATAACGGCGTTACCGATGACACGGTGACGCCTTTGGTTCGCGGTTTTTTTCCGCTAATGGTCTAGTGTAGTGTCTCATATAAAACGCACATTTGTACGAGATAGACGTTGAGGTTGGCGCTAAAGATTCTATCTCTCCCTATGGGAATCCACGTTTTATATATAAGACACAACACTGAAATTATCGAACACCGCATGTGAATGAACAAGCGATTAATGGGTGGATGGCATTTTGAGCGGTTCGTCGGCGGAGGCGGTGGTTCCGAGGGTAAAATAAAAAGTAGAACCTTCGCCCATGCGGGATTCCGCCCAGATTTCTCCGTGATGGCGGCCGATCACGCGTTGGACGGTCGTCAAGCCGATTCCGGTGCCTTCAAATTCTTCAGTGTTGTGAAGACGCTGAAAGGCGGTAAACAGTTTGTCGGCATATTTCATGTCAAAACCCACGCCGTTGTCGGCGATGTAATAAGCCAGCTGTTCCCTGGAAAAGCCAAAACGGATTCTGGCGTCGGGTGATTTGCGGGTATATTTCCAGGCATTGTTAAACAGGTTGTCCAACGCCACCTTGAGCAAGGTTTTATCCCCTGTGGCAGCCAGTTCATCCTCGATATTGATGGTGACATGGCGGTCCGGTTCCATTTCCTGCAACTGCCCAACCACCTCTTTTGCCAGTTCAGACAGATGCACCGGTTCGGGTTTTGTCTCCTGTGTGGTGATCCGTGACAATGCCAGCAGGGCGTCAATAAGTTGCCCCATTTTGTCGATGCCCCCTGATATGCGCCGCAGATATTCCTGTCCCTGTTCGTCAAGTATCGTTTCGTAGTCCTCCATGAGGATTTCGCTGAATCCCTTAATAGCGCGCAAGGGTGCCCTCAGGTCATGGGATACGGAATAGCAAAACGATTCCAGCTCCTTGTTGGCGGATTCCAGTTCTCCGGTGCGTTGGGCCACCAGTTTCTCCAGCCGGTGTTGATAGCCCTTGAGTCTCTGTAACAGTTCGCGGTAGTTGCTGGTTAACACGCCGAGTTCGTCCGTCGAGTGAGGTACCATGTCGTGGTAATCTTGCCGCATCGGGTGCTCGGACTGTTCGATGGCATTGTGCAACGGGTGTAGCGACTGGCTAAAACTTTTAACAAAGATAAGGCTCCCGCCGATAGCCAGTAATTCCAGCGTGATCCAAACCGCGAACGTCTCCCGTGTAAAATGTCCCGTCTTGGCCCAGTAATATTGCACGATCATGGTATCGACCAGCAGTGGCACCAGCGCCCCGATGAGAAAGACCTTTAGCTTTATTGTAACGTGCGGGCGATTTAGCCGGATGTTTGTTAGCAACCGGCCGAATAAGTCCAGGATTCGAAAGAATATAGGTAGCCCTACTATAATGGATACGATCAGGGCGACAAGATTGATACGGAACCAGTCGATAGGTGTCGGAGTAAACCCTGCGTACTGCTCGGCGCTGATGATGACGGTCACTGGTGCAATGACCAGGTAGGCAAGAAATAGTCCCCAATAGTGAGCGGGAAAACGGCGCAGGCAAATCATAAAGGTATTTGTCCTGTCGGCCGTGGGTTGCTCGAGATAGGCATAAATCGGCTGCGCGTAGCGGTTGAAGTACCACAATGTGAAAATCACCGACACCACAATAAACACCGGTTCAATGGGCCCGATGAGTATGGCTGCCATCTGTTCAACAGTAAACATTTGAATATACAGCAAAAACGATATGCCGATTACCGGGGGGACCACCCAGGTTAAAAGAATCAATGTCAAAAACCGCTTCTGAAAGACTTTCGCCGGCATAAATAGACTTTTCTTGGTATCGTTAATTTGCCTCGTTATATTGTAACCATCAACGTATTAATCGTATTTGTCAACCGGGCGTGCCCCTTAAATCGCGGTTTTTAAGTGGCGTGGATGACAGTCGTAACGAAACAGCCAAGGACTACTATACGACTTGCTGTCAGTCTTATTCCGTACAGGTGTGGCGACCAGGCGCCGTCATAATATTGATTTGCAGTTGGATCGCCATCGTCGTCGGCAGTAATTAAAGCTGGTCCAGCCGCGCATCGTTCGTTGTGATATGCGACGACCGGGCGCTATAATGCCCGCTTTGTTTTTAACGGTTTATTAATCGTCGGACAGCATATGAGCACATCCAACAAACAATCCAATACGCCCACGGAAAAAGTCATCAGCGCGTTTAAGGAGTTTCTGCATCTGGAGTCCGCCAGTGGCATTTTGTTAGTAATTGCTGCCGCGCTGGCTATGATCATTGAAAATTCCCCGGCGGATTTTTTGTATAAAGCCCTGCTTGAGACACCCGTTGCCGTGAGTGTCGGAAAACTTGAAATCGCCAAACCGTTGCTGTTATGGATCAATGACGGATTAATGGCAGTGTTTTTCTTTCTTATTGGCCTGGAAATCAAGCGCGAGGCTTTGCGCGGCGAATTGTCCGACCCATCCAAAGTTGCGCTTCCTGTGGTGGGGGCCGTTGGCGGCATGGCATTACCGGCTGTTATTTATAGTTGGGTCAACTGGGGTGATGCGGTTGCCATGCAGGGCTGGGCCATCCCGTCGGCGACGGACATTGCCTTCGCGCTGGGGGTTTTGTCGCTGCTGGGGAACCGGGTTCCCAACAGCCTGAAAGTCTTTTTGCTGACACTGGCGGTTGTTGATGACCTGGGTGCTATTGTTATTATCGCCATCTTTTATACGGCCCATTTGTCCCTGGCTTCGCTTGTGGTCGCCAGTATTTGTATTGTTATTCTGTTTATTCTTAACCGCCGGGGTGTATTATTGGTTGCCCCTTATATTATTGTTGGGCTGGTGTTGTGGACGGCCGTTCTGAAGTCGGGCGTGCATGCAACGCTGGCAGGTGTCATTCTCGGTTTATTTATTCCATTGGAAAAGTCCAGTGAATACAATACGTCGCCGCTGGAAAAGCTGGAACACGATCTTCACCCGACAGTGGCTTTTTTGATCTTGCCGATATTTGCGTTTGCCAATACCGGCGTATCGCTGGAAGGATTAACGCTGGATTCCATGCTGGACCCGGTGCCCCTGGGCATTGCTGCTGGCTTGTTTTTGGGTAATCAATTCGGGGTTTTTGGCATGTGTTGGTTGGCGGTCAAGATAGGACTGGCGAAATTGCCCCAGGAAGTAAAGTGGATACAGTTATATGGCGTTGCCATACTGTGCGGTATCGGATTTACCATGAGCTTGTTTATCAGCTCGCTTGCCTTTGAACAAACCGGTGGACAATCCGTCGTCCAGGACCGGTTGGGCATTCTTACGGGAACGTTGCTGTCGGCGATATTGGGCTTTTTGCTGTTGAAAAGCGTTTTGCCCGCGCCGGCTGGCAATAATACCCCGATGAAGGATGATGCCTAGAAGCGGGTGCCGCTGCCCAGCCTTATTTTGGCTTTCATGTGCCCTTGTTCGGCGGCAGCTGTATACCATTTTTTCGCTTTGGCGGCGGATTTAGGCAGGCCCAATCCCTCGCGGTATAACTCCGCCAGTTCATATTGCGCCTCGGCGTGTCCTTCCTTCGCCGCTTCCTTGTACCAACGCGCCGATTGGGTATAGTGTTTGCGTACGCCGATGCCTTTTTTCAGCATGGTCGCCAGCTTATATTTCGCCGGTGTATACCCCTTGTGTGCCGCCTTGTTAATCCAGGCAAATGCTTTTTTCTTATTGTTGGAGATTTCGTCGTGCCGCAAATATTGTTCACCTAACTTGTATTGCGCTTCGCGAAAACCATTAAGACTGGCTTTTTCCAGCCATTTCAGCACCCGCTGTTTGTCGGGATTGTCCAGCTTACCGTTGATGTACAGGTCGACCAGTAATTCCAGTGCCTGTTGGTGGTTGTTTTGAAAGGCAATATCCAGCCAATGGGCGGCGTTATCATATTCCTGTTCGCTGTTATAGATAGTCCCTAGAAAATACTGGGCGTCGGCGTTGCCGTTTTGCGCCGCCTGGGTAAGCCAATGTCGGGCTTGCTGGTTATTTTCCGACTCCGGGTTATAAAACATCATGCCCGCCTGAAACTGCGCTTTGGTATGATTTTGTTTGGCGGCCGCCTGTAACCACTTGGCGGCTTTCTTCTCATCACGGGGAAAACCGTTGTTGCCGTACAAATACATCAGGCCGACTTTGAACTGTGCCTCCTTGTCGCCTTTCTCAGCCGCTGCCAGAAACAGTTCCTCTGTCGATGATGACGGTTTTGATATGTTCTTTTCCCGCCGGTTCGCATCGATAGCTGAAATCAATACCGTGGCGTCGTTGACACCATTGTTGGCGGCCTTGCCCAGCCAGAATCTCGCCCGCTCCAGGTTGCGTTTGAGGAGTTTGCCGTTGTAGTAGTGTGAGCCCAGTGTATATTGTGCGTTGGCATGGCCGTTTTCCGCAGCTCGCTTGAGCCACAGCAAGGCTTTGTCGCTGTTTTTGTCGAACCCGGAAATGCCGTGCAAATAGGCGTTTGCCAGTTTGAACTGGGAATTGACATCACCGCTGGTGGCGGCGTCTACCAACAGTTCTGATGCGGATCGTTGGCGGGCGACAACCGGGGGTTGCTCGGGGGTTGTTTCATCGCGTTTAATTTGCGCCAACAAGTCGGCGGCATGCTGCATTTCCTGTTCCTGCGCCAGTTTCAGAAATTTTTCCGCCTGTTGAATGTCTTTTTCCGTGCCGATGCCATAATAGTACATCCGGCCCACCTGATAGATGGCGTCATAGTTAAAATCATCCGCTGCCTTCTTTAGCCAGGTAAAGGCTTTTCGGGTATCTTTTTTAATGCCACCGTCGGTACCCTTGAGGTAAATCATACCCAGCATATACTGGGCATCGTTGTATCCTTCGTTCGCTGGATGGATCAGCCAGCGCGCGGCACGGTCATAGTCTACGTCCGTTCCCAAGCCTTCAAAATAGAAACGTCCCAGTTGGCGTTCGGAACGGGTATGACCAAGTTTGGCCGCTTCCGTGTACCACTTTAAAGCTTGTTTATAATCTTTTTTGGTGCCACCGGCGAGGGCGTATTTTTGCGCCAGTAAATAGAAAGACGTTGCATCCTTGAATTTAATGGCAATATCTTTCAGGCTATCGCTGGCTGATGTCGTTGTTATGCAGGCGGTTGTGACCCACAAAGCGATGAGTAACGCAATCTGCGCAGTAGTTACAGCTTTTTTCATAAACCTACTTCGATTAAATGTTACCAGATTTCATACTATGCCATTGGTGTTAACGCGTGCCACGGTACTTTGTTTACAAGTTCCACTATATATCTCGATACGCTATCGGCGTATCGCTATTAAAATTATATCTAATGGTTCGCGCCTTACTGCTTCTTATAACCGAATGATAATTGCCCGGCGGAAGCGTCAGTGCCAAGACGGATGCCGATAAAGGGACACCAATGACCAGGTCCCACTGCTGTTACCGCCGGCGAGATTGACCGTGTCTCTGCCCTGTTTGCACCGGGACGATTCCATTAACAATCCGAGAAACAACTGCATTTCTTGCGTCCGGTAGTACCGGTCGTCCACTTATGCTGGAATGGGGGTTGGCGACTTTGCACCAACCCCAAAATTTAACCCGGACGATGTTAAAAACGCAAATTCGTTTCAGTCGATTTGTAACACGACTCGGACGTTGTCGACCTTGTCCAGCATCGAGCGGGGAATGTAGCCGATGGCATCGGGATTACGGCCGACCAGAATTGCTACCAGGCGTTCGCTTTTAGTACGGGACGGGTTTTTGATGGTATTGGTGATTTTCCGGTTGGATTCGGCGGCCGCCATACGTTGTGCGGACTCACCAAACAGTTTTTGGCTGAAATTTTCCCGTGCCGAAGAATCCACGGGAAGATTCATTACATTGATGCGTTTGCCGTTGTCCCACTCGGTAACGATATCCGCGTAGATATTTTTAATATCTTGTTTGGTCAGGGCTTGCTGGTTTTGTTTGTTGACGATAACGACGACACTCTCGCCTGCAACCACCGCGTTGGCGGACAACCAGGAAAGCGACGTTACTAACAATAAGGCTTTGAATATATATCTCATCATCCGGCTCTCCTAATTACCCAAATAAAGAACGACACTGCCAACTGTGTGGTCATAGTCTTGCGCGCTCGTTTGTTCCACCATGTGGTGCTCCAACTTAAGCACGATCGCCTGGTTGACGTGATAGTTGATAAATACGCTGTTAAAAGTGACGTCCTGGTCCACGGTATCATCTTCATTATAGTAGTCGTGCCTGACGCCATAGGTCCATTTATTGATGTCGTAAAGCAGTTGCACATAGTAACCCTCGGTGTCGTGGGAGGTGCCGCCGTTTTCCAGTGTTGCCGTGGCGTATTCACTTTGTAGGGTAAAGTCCGCCAGTTTCATTTTCAAATGCGCGCCGGCGGCATCTTTTTGGGTGTCATCGTTAAGCGTATCCGAATAAACACTGGCGCCGATTTCCAGATACCGAAAAAAGGGCAGCAAAAAGGATATCTTGGCACCCACTGCCTTATCACTGTTGAGGTCTTTCGACCCCGAATTGTCTTCGCCGTTACCGGCGTAGATATCGTAGTTCATAAACATATTACCCATGGGGACGGTGCCAAACATGGTTATGCCGTCCACCACCTGCGGAAAGATCTCGCGGATATGCGCCGGCCGCAACTGGGTGGGTACGAAAGGCGGATAGTGATCCACGGACCAGATGCCTGCCGGCGTAAAGAACCGGCCGCCGCGAAAACTGGCCCCGGGCTCCCAGGCGTAGGTAAAGTTAGCCGCTTCCAGATAGATTTTTCCATAACAGCCCGGGCACTGCGAATCCGTGCCGCTATCTGTAAACTCAAATTCGGAAAATGGCGCATCTTCGTACTCGATTTCCGAAAAAAACTTCCATTGGTCGGTGAGCCGTTTTTCGAAAAACAACGACATATGGTGCAACCTGAATCCCGGTTCTTCGTTGTTTTTGGAACTGTTATGGTATTCAATATCGGCGTAACCGGAAATGTTCATCCGGTTTGCGTTGCTGACATTGGTTTCTTCGAGCTGGTCCTGCAAGATGACAATTTCGTCTTTCAGGGCGTTTAATTGATCCTGCATGTCATTGTCCTGCGCTGCGCTTACCGCGGCCGGAGCACCGCATGACAATGCAAGCGAGATGGGTATGATTATATTTCTAAATTTCATTAACGATCTCCAACTATGTACGAAGTCAGTGAATAATAAAGCGGCCTGTAGCGAGTAGGGATTAAAAAATCGGAACTACGGCAGAAGGAAAAACTGCTTGGGGATCAACGCGCGACATACTGCTGAATACTAGTTTTAGAGGTAACAAATCTGCTAGCGTTGTAATTTAAAAATGTTAAGAACCGCTAACAGTTCTTAACGTTTGTTAATATCAGGCGTTAGTGTTAAGCGCCTTAGTTAAATAGCTTGTTATATAACTACACTATGAAAGCGTGTGTCAAGACAACTTATCGTTACAAAACCATAATGCGAAAATAGCGATGGTTTGTGTTGCAGTAATCGGTTGAAGCGTTGAAGTGTTTGCGGGATTTATTGGCGCCGATTGTTGAGGTTTTTAATTTAGCAGAGACTTAAACGTGATCAGTGATTTTCAAATTACAGCGAGTGATCGTTAATGTTTAAAAACGTATAAAGCGTTGGATGCCGTTGCTTTGGTTGCCAGCAATAAGGATATGGTGCGGTACGGAATTTCTCTGGCGAAACCTGGTAGAAAATTACAGAGGGACAATAGAACTTGAATGGAGATTGGTACTCTGATTTGCTATATCGTCAAAATCGATCCTGGCCGAAGTGTGGACCTGGGATAATCCGTACGAGGTTATTCACAGTAAGTCTTTCAGCACTTAACGTGGCCAACGAGGGCGCGACCCATGTCAGAGTATACACATAGCGTCTTTATTTTTCGCCGTGATCTACGGCTGCAGGACAATACCGGCCTGTTGCAGGCGCTGGCGACGTCACAGCAGGTCATTCCCTGTTTCATTTTCGATCCTGCCCAGATAAGACCGCACCGCTATCAAAGCCGGCCCGGTTACCAGTTTATGGTCGAATCCCTGCTGGACCTGGACCAGCAACTGGCAGCGCACAACAGTCGTCTCGCGGTATTTTTCGACAAACCGGAACGGGCGCTGGAATCGTTGATTACCCGGATGAAGGTGCAGGCGGTGTTTGTTAACCGGGATTACTCGCCTTTCAGTATCCGGCGGGATCAAAAGCTGTCGCGCTTGTGCCGCACTCATAACGTGGACTTTAACAGCTGTCATGACGCGTTGCTCATTGAACCGGAATTTGCCCTGAAGAAAGACCAGACACCCTACACGGTATTCACGCCTTTTTACCGCAACGCGCGCCAATACCGGGTCGATGATGTACAGCAGCTGCAAGGCGGACGTTTTTATCAACAACGCGTTGGCCAGTCCCTGAAAAAAGTGATGGCGCAACTGGATCACCCCGACAACTATGATCTGCGAAGTGGCCGCCATAGTGCGTTGGAAATTCTTAAAGATCTCGGCGACTTCAGAGACTATGAACGGCAGCGTGATTTTCCGTCACACCAGGGTACGACATTGTTATCGGCCCACAACAAGTTCGGCACTTGTTCTATTCGCGAGGTTTACCATGCTATTGAAAAAACGCTAGGAACAGATCATGCCTTGTTGCGTGAACTTTACTGGCGTGATTTTTTTACCCATATCGCGTTTCATTTCCCCCATGTTTTCGGTCATGCTTTTCGCCGTCAGTACGATGCCATTCCCTGGTCCAATTCCCGTTCCTGGTTTAACCGCTGGTGCAATGGCGAAACCGGATTTCCCATCGTGGATGCGGGTATGCGCGAGTTAAATCAGACCGGTTATATGCACAACCGGGTGCGTATGATAGTAGCCTCGTTCCTGGTGAAAGATCTTAATATCGACTGGCGCTGGGGTGAACGTTATTTCGCACGCCATTTGGTGGACTATGATCCGTGCGTCAACAACGGTAACTGGCAGTGGGCGGCATCCACCGGTTGCGATGCTCAGCCGTATTTCCGGATTTTCAATCCCTGGTTGCAACAGAAGCGCTTCGATGCCGATTGCCGTTACATAAAGCGTTGGGTTGCGGAGCTTAAAGACTATACAGCAAAGCAAATCCATCACTGGGATCAAAACGCCGGCGGCAGCGATTACCCGTCCCCGCTGGTTGATCATGCCGAACAGGCCTCCGTCAGTAAAGCCACCTACAAACCCGTCGTTTCAACATGATTCTTTGAAAATCGGCACCCGTGCGTGATGGACCGACCTGGGTCGTCACAACAATAGCTGCAGATTATTTTCCACAAATGTGCCGCGATATCGACCATAGTGGCACTACATTTGCAATCCGATTGAAACAATACCCCGTTGTTCAATGTAAAACCGTGGTATGTATTCGCCACTGGTCACCAGTTTGTCATATTGGCGCGCTAGATTGATACATGAATGCATAACCGAAGAGGAAAAACACCATGGATGATTATCTGGAAGATGTGCTGGATGAAATTGATTTTAATGAAGAGTTGATGACTGCCCTGGATGACAGGGAACTTTGGGAAGAACACGGCGATTTTCCGTTGTTGTTGCAGCCCGATGTTTCGCCGGACCCGGACGATAACCAATCCCTCTACTAGTATTTGCCTATTACGTTCCCCGCAGCTGTTTCTCTATTCCCCCCCCCCCAGTCCTTTAGAGTTGCCCCTTGGTGCATCGCCGGTTTGCGATCCGGCCCTATTGCGCTTTGTTCACTCATCGCTACCGTTGTTGATCGAATCTGGCGTGGTAGTGCATGCGCGATCAGGATGTTCACCATCGCCGAGTCCTCGCGTTATTGCCAAGAATCACCGGAAAGACGGAATTTTCCCTGCAAAACAGCAGTTCCACGTGTTCTCGCG
>JASFOJ010000127.1:0-14255 GCA_050116575.1 Gammaproteobacteria bacterium
CTGCGCCTTTAGCGCATTGATTAACCCGACGGCGACGTGGGTTTTACCGACGCCGGTGTCCGTGCCTGTGATGAAATAGCCTGACATCTTGGTATCGATATCCCCTTAGCGGTGAGGTGCCGGTTGAAAGTCCACATTGACTGTCGTAGCGGACGGTTTTTGCGCCATCGGTGCCCAGGCATGGCCGTAGACCACTTCATACGTTGCAGGCAATTTGTTATCGGCCGGGTTGCGAAAGTGTTCGTAGGCCCGCAGCATTTTTTGCAATTGTGACTTGCCCGTCAGACCCTGTGACCGCCGCGGTGCGGCATTGTGGGCACCCAGTTGTTTGAGTTCGCGCATTAATTGATAACCGTCGTTGAAGGTCAGGGTAAAGTGCTCTACGTCCATGACGGGATCGGCGAGGCGGGCGCGTAACAGGGCGTCGCCCACGTGATGCATGTCGATAAACGGATGTACATGGGGCTGGTTGTCGATGGCCAGCCAGCTTTCCCGTAATTCCTTTAAGGTATCCGGACCCAGGGTGCTGAACATGAGCAGCCCGCCGGGCCGGAGGATGCGGTTAAATTCAGTAAAGGTGGTATCGAGATCATTGCACCACTGCAGGGTAAGATTGGAGAAAATAAAATCGGCGCTGTCATCCGCCAGCGGTAATCGTTCGGCATCACCGCAGACATAGTGGAATGGCTTGCCCAGCCACCGTCGGGTGAAACCCTGTTTGCCGCGTGCTTGCGTTAGCATGTGTTCGGCGAAATCCAACGCTACAATGCGCGCCTGTTTATAGCGCTTGGCCAATGCCTGGGTCATGTCGCCGGTGCCGCAGCCAATATCCACAATGACGTTCGGCTCCAGACGCACAATATCCAGCCGTTCCAGCATGCGTTGTCCCACTTCGCGCTGCAACACCGCTACGCTGTCATAGGTGCCTGCCGCCTGGTTAAAGGACTGGCGTGCGGCTTGTTTATCGATGGTTGGCGATGGTGTCTTATCGGTCATGTAGAAAATCCGTGACGATATCGAGAAACGTTTCGCGATGGGTAATAAACGGCGTGTGCGCTGCGCCCTCGATGACATTAACGCGGCTGTTTTTCAATAACTCTCCCGTCGCCGGTCCTGAGGCCGCGGGAATTAGGGTATCCTTATTGCCTACGATAATTTGTACCGGGCACTGTATATCCGACAGTTGCGGGCGGATATTGGTTTGGGTCAATATGGCTAAACCTTTCTGCAACGCGGTTAACTGCGGTTCGCCGTTTATAAACACTTTTTCTTTTAACTCGCGGATGGCCTGTTTGGCTTGCTGGCTGCCCATCGCCTGCAGGGTGAGAAAGCGTAAAATGGTAGCGCGGTAATCCTTGATAAGATCGGCGGCAAAACCATCGATGACCTGTTTGTCCACGGCACAAGGCCAGTCGTCGCTCCGGACAAACTGCGGCGAGGCGGTCACCAAAATGATGTTCTTTACTTGTTGCGGATTTCGCAGGGCAAGATTCAGGGCGACTAATCCACCCAGGGACCACCCCAAGATGGTCGCCGGGCTTTCCATGTCGTCGATAACGTGGCTGATTTCTTGTGTCAGCGCATCCAGGTCATAGCGGCCGTTTGCGGGTAGCGGGCTTTTGCCGTGGCCGGGCAAATCAGCGGTCGTTACTTTGCCATATGACAGCAAGGAAGGTAATACGCTATCCCATACCCGGCTATTGAGCGCCCAGCCGTGTAGCAACGCAATAGGTTGTCCCTGGCCATGGGTTTTATGGTAAAGCATCAGGCCAGTTTCTCCAGGTTCGACAGCAATACATCCACATCCTCGTCTTCATGGGATGCGCTAAACGTAATGCGCAAACGGGCGGTATTGTCCGGTACGGTGGGTGGCCGGATCGCGGAGATGAGAATCCCGTTGTGATAAAGCTGTTCGCTCAAACGCAGTGTCGTTGCGTTATCACCAATAATCAAAGGCTGGATGGGTGTTGTTGATTCCGTTAACGTTAGCCCCAGCTCTTGTACGCCGGACCGAAATCGTTGCACCAGCGCATTGAGTTTGTCGCGGCGCCATTGTTCCGTTTGTACAAGGTGCAAACTGGCGCGCGTTGCTTCGGCCACGGCGGACGGTAACGCCGTGGTATAAACATAGGTACGCGCCTGCTGAATGAGGAACTCAATAAGATCATCGCTGCCGGCCACAAACGCACCGAAGGTGCCAAACGCTTTGCCAAGCGTTCCCATTAACACCGGAACGTCGTCCATGGTTAACCCGAAATGATTGACCGATCCCCTGCCCTGTTCGCCCAGTACGCCCAGCCCGTGGGCATCATCCACCATGACCCATGCATCGTGTTGCCGGGCGATCGTGGCGATGTTATCCAGCAAAGCTATATCACCGTCCATGCTGAATACGCCGTCCGTCACAATGAGTTTCCGGCCACTGTTACAGCTTTTTAGCTGTTGCTGCAAAGAATCGATGTCACTGTGTTGATAGCGCCGCAACCGCGCGCCGCTGCTAAGGCCGGCGTCAATCAACGACGCATGGTTCCAGCGGTCTTCGATAACACTGTCCTCTTTGCCAACCAGCGAGGCAACGGTTCCCAGGTTGGCCATGTAGCCGGTGGAAAACAGCAACGCCCGCGGTCGTTGTACGAACGCCGCCAGTTCTTCTTCCAGCGCGTGATGGGTGCGGCTGTGGCCGTTGATTAAATGCGCCGCCCCGCTGCCCGCACCATAGTCGTTGGCCCCTTGGTGAAAAGCTTTTACGACATCGGGATGATTGGCCAGTCCCAGGTAATCGTTGCTGCAAAAGGACAACAGGGTTTTACCGTCAATATTAATGCGCACATCTTGCGGGCCTGCGACGACGCGGCGCGAACGGTAGGCCTGTTGTTCGCGCCGGGCGGTCAGGGATGAGGTAATCAGGGATTGAAAAGAATCAGGCACAACGGTTCATACCGCGTCAACGTCGCGTCATCGATCACTACACTATGCGGATGCTGCCTGCTTGGCGCGGCGCTGCTGGGTATCTTCCCGCGGTTGCAGTTTGAGATCCTTTAGCATTTTCAGGTCGTCGTCGACCTGGCGGCCCTTGGTGGTGAGATAGTCGCCGATCATCACGCCGGAAGCACCCGCCATGAAAATCATCGACTGCATGTCACCGAGAAACTGGCGGCCGCCGGCAATGCGGATTTCCGCCCGCGGCAGCATGTAGCGATACACGGCGATGCATTTGAGAATTTCCATGGGCTCCATGGGTGTGCGGTCACCAAAAGGTGTACCTGATTGGGGACTGAGAAAATTCAGCGGTACCGATTCCACGCCCAGTTGGCGCAAGGTGTCGGCCAGTTCGATGCGCTGGTCCAGGTTTTCGCCCATCCCCAGGATGCCGCCGCTGCATACCCGCAGTCCGGCATCGGTGGCGGCCTTGATGGTGTCGATGTTTTCCTGATAGGTGTGGGTGCTGCATACCTGGTCGAAAAAGCTTTGCGCGCATTCCAGGTTGTGATGATAGTTTTCCATGCCCATGGCTTTTAGCTCAGCAGCAGTGCCGCTATCCAATACACCAAGACTGGCGCAACGGCCGATATCCGAATGTTGTTCCAGGGTCTGGAAATATTCTTTCAGTTGTTTGCGCTCCTTGTCCGAACGCACGCCCCAGCCTTTGGACACCACGCCGAAATCGCTGGCGCCCCACTCCCGGGCTTGCTGCGCCTGGCGGCTCAGTTGGTCACTGGAGATATAGTTGTACACGGGGGCCTCGGTTTTGTGATGGCCGCTTTGCGCGCAGAAAGAGCAGTTTTCCGAGCAGTTGCCGGAGCGTACGTTGGAGATGGCGCACACCTCGATTTCGTTGCCGCGATAGGTTTTGCGGAGCCGGTCGGCACCGGCCATCAACCAGGGCAGATAATCGTCATCGAGCCGGATCATCCATCGGCCTTCATCGACGGTCATCTCACCACCATCCAGAATACGGGCCGTGATAGAATCGATGCGTTGATAGGTGCGGTTATCCATGTTGGGTCTCCAGTGTCAAAATATGCTTTATCAGAGAATGCGTTACGGAAGCTTCCTGCGTCCAGGGCGTCTCTTGCCGGTGAGGGTCCATGGTATCGGGAATCCTGTTATTGTCAACTTTGCGATCTGCAAAAAGTAAACTAATGAACATAAAATGGCCGTCTCTCGGGTTTTCGTCCCATTGCGTGTTGTGTGGTGCGGCCGGCGCATCGGATCTGGCGCTGTGCGGTGGCTGTGAAGCGGAAATCCAACCACAGGAAATCGGGAATAATGCGTGTGAGCGTTGTGCTTTACCGTTGCATGGCGCCAGTGAAGGAACCGTTTGTGGTGAATGTCTCAAGGAGCCGCCGCCCTACTTCAGTACCTACCGTTTTGCGATTTACCAGCCACCGTTGGACCGGCTTATTCAGCTGCTCAAATTCCATGACAAATTGTACGTTGCCCGCATGCTTGGACGGTTAATGGCGCGGGATATACGCCGCCGCGGCATAGACCTGCCCGAGCTATTGATGCCGGTACCGCTACATGCCGGGCGCCTGCAACAGCGCGGCTATAACCAGGCGTTGGAAGTCGCTCGATTTATAAGCCGGGAGTTTCGGTTGCCACTGGACCGCACCAGTTGTATTCGCCATAAGGCAACACCGGAACAGGCGGCGTTGCCTGCCAAGGAGCGAGGTGCCAATATCAAAGGCGCGTTTGATGTGACCGGCAATGTGCGGGATAAACACATTGCCATTGTGGATGATGTGATGACGACCGGCAGCACCGTTACCGAACTAGCCAAGGCGTTATTGCGAGCCGGGGCCGGGCGGGTTGATGTGTGGGTGTGTGCTCGCGCGGTATTGTGATATTTGCAATGCCTGATCGCCAGCAGGGCTGGCTCCTACACTGGAATTGACCCCGGTGGGTGTTTCCTGGGTAGGAGCCTGCTTGCAGGCGATGTAGCGCTATTTGGATTCCACTTTCTTTAACTAACATAACGGAGTCATGTAACCATGCAAGCTTGTGTGATTCGTCAATTCGGTGATCCAAACGTTTTTGAACAAGCCGACATCGCCAAGCCAGAAGTGATTCCCGGCCATGTGCTCATTAAAGTATCGGCCACCAGCGTCAATCCGGTGGACTGTAAAATCCGCCAGGGCAAGCTGGCCGCCATCGCGCCTGAATTTCCCGCGGTGTTACACGGCGATGTATCCGGTGTTATCGAAGCGGTGGGTGATAATGTCAATGATTTAAAGACAGGCGATGACGTGTACGCCTGCGCCGGCGGCGTTGCCGGCAGTGGCGGTGCGCTGGCTGAATACATGCTGGCGGATGCGAACCTGGTGGCATTAAAGCCGCGGTCGTTGTCGCATCGCGAAGCGGCCGCCCTGCCACTGGTGGGTATTACAGCCTGGACGGCATTAATCGACAAGGCGCAGGTTCATGCCGGTCAGCGGGTCTTGATACACGGCGCCACTGGCGGTGTCAGTCATGTGGCCATTCAACTGGCCAAGGCACGGGGCGCGACGGTTTATGCCACTTGTTCATCGGATCACAAAGCTGAAATTGCCAAAGAGCTGGGCGCGGACGAGACCATTAATTACCGTAAGATGGATGTGCAAACCTACGTGGACCGGTTTACTGACGGGCAGGGTTTTGACGTGGTGTTCGATACGGTGGGGGGCGATAATATACAAAACTGTTTTATCGCGGCGGCGTTGAATGGTTGCGTGGTGTCAGTATCAACGCGTTCTTCGCAGGACCTTAGTTTAATGCACAGTAAGGGATTATCGTTGCATGTGGTGTTTATGTTAATTCCGCTGCTCCACAATGCGGGACGCCGCCACCATTACGATATTCTCACTGAGCTTGGCGAACTGGTCGCGCAATCGAAATTACGGCCGATGCTGGATGAATCGAAGTTTCGCATCGCAGAAGTATCGGCAGCTCATGCGAAATTGGAGTCGGGCGATGCCGTGGGCAAGATTGTACTAGAGGCCTGACGCAAACAGTGGTATTAGAACTTAAAGCGCAACCCGACCACGGCGCTTTCATCCACCGTAATATCCTTGCGGTTTTTAATGTCCGCCTTGATGCTGCGGTACCCCAGGTAAACATTGGCGGTGGGCAGTAACTCGTATTCAACCCGCATTTCAAATTCATACATTTGATCGGCGTCGCCGAATGCCACGATACTCGGCGCATAAAACAGGCTGGCGCCATAAACCACGCGGGGTACCTGCAGGTTTTTATAGCGCATCTGACCGCCCAGGCCGATGGCCACAAAACTGACACTTGGGTCATCGGGTTCCGCAATATAGAGTTTTGGGCCCACGCCCAGTTCCAGCCCCGGTGACTTACTGCCGGCTTCATCAATAACCAGTAAACTTATTTCCCCCAACAAGTCATGGTCGTTGTTATAGAGGAAACCGTAGCCCACTTCAGTGCGGCCGAAGGTGGTGGCGCCAACCAGCGACGCGTATTTGAACTGTGCCGAGTCATTGCTGAGATTAATGTCCAGACTGCGGGCATACAACGAAGTGCTTGCCGTGACCAATAAAAGGAATGCAGCGAGTCGTAACACGGAAAACATAGGGTTATTACTCCTTGCTGGGCCTAGCCCGGTGTTCTTAACGTTATCATTCTAATGCGTACTGCAACGTATCATAACAGATGTCGTTGTTGGATACTGTTGGTTTTCGAACGCGTTGCGAATCGAAAGTTTCCGGCCTTTTACTAAAACCGCTGAATACTATTCATCTTAGTCCGCCGTGGTCTGTTAGTTGCGGTGATGCGATGCATCACACACCATGTCCATGTCACCTACCATCACCTGCCATAAAAAAGCCCGGCTATACCGGGCTTTTTTAGGTTCGACATGTTCGGCAGCTGGCCACGGTCAAACCGTGGCTCAGTGGAGCTGGTGGTTATTTGATCTTTGCTTCTTTGTAGATCACGTGTTTGCGAACCACCGGGTCGAATTTTTTAATTTCCATTTTTTCCGGCATGGTACGCTTGTTCTTGGTGGTGGTATAAAAATGGCCTGTACCGGCTGACGATACTAATCTGATTTTATCTCTCATAATGCTGCCCTTTTAAACTTTTTCACCACGTAACCGGATGTCTGACAACACCTGGTCAATGCCGACTTTGTCGATAATCCGCATACCTTTCGCCGATACTTGCAGGCTCACCCAGCGGTTTTCACTTTCCACCCAAAATCGGTGCTTGTGCAAATTGGGCAGGAACCGACGCCGGGTTTTATTGTTGGCGTGCGATACGTTGTTGCCGGTAGCCGGTTTTTTACCCGTCACCTGACACATTCTAGCCATGATTCCGTCTCCACTGTCAAAGATTCAAATATTGCTCAAAATTCTGTAGTTCTGTTAATACGCTGTGACGCGGGAACTGCGTTTTATACCAGAGTCGGCGCCCGGAGTCCAATTTTTTCCACAGGCGGCGCCCGGTCCTTGGGAATTAACTACTGAGAAAATAACAAGTTACCGGCTTTGTGCCACACATCGCCACCTGTGTGGTTTTCCACGGTATAATGCGCGGCTGTCCCAATCCAACAATGATGATAAAACGACCATAAGGAGTGACCATGCGACCAAGTGGCCGAGCGCCCAACCAATTGAGAGACATTCGCTTAACCCGCCATTATACCAAGCACGCCGAAGGCTCTGTGCTGGTGGAATTCGGCGATACCAAGGTTATTTGCACTGCCAGCGTGGAAGACCGTATTCCGCGGTGGTTGAAAGGCGCAGGCAAGGGCTGGGTAACCGCTGAATACGGCATGCTGCCCCGGTCCACCGGTGAACGCATGGGCCGGGAGGCCGCCCGCGGCAAACAGGGTGGCCGGACTATGGAAATTCAACGGCTGATCGCCCGTTCACTGCGCGCGGTGGTGGACCTCGAAGCGCTGGGCGAACAAATGATCACCGTCGATTGCGATGTGATCCAGGCTGACGGCGGCACCCGCACCGCATCGATTACCGGCGGTTACGTCGCCATGGTGGATGCCGTGAACCATCTCATCGCCAAAGGTGCGGTGGCCAAGAATCCCGTCTATGGGCAGGTGGCGTCGGTATCGGTGGGGATTTTTGAGGGTACGCCCATTCTGGACCTGGATTACGCCGAAGATTCCAACGCTGAAACGGACATGAACGTTGTGATGAATGACGGCGGCGCCTATATCGAAGTCCAGGGTACCGCCGAAGGCCATGCCTTCAGCCGTGACGAATTAAACGCCATGCTGGATCTCGCCGGCCAGGGCATCGAAACGCTCGTCGGCAAACAACGTGAAGCCCTGGACGCCAAGTAGGCCGTGTGATGGCTAAACGTTTAATACACCGGTTGACACTGGCCAGCGGCAATCCGGGCAAGCTGCGGGAAATCAATCAACTATTGGCGGGGTTGCACATCGAAGCGGCGCCGCAAACGCAATTCAATGTCCCGGACGTGGAAGAAACGGGGCTAACCTTTGTGGAAAACGCCATTATCAAGGCACGCAACGCGGCACAGCACGCCGACATGCCCGCGCTGGCCGATGACTCCGGGATCGAGGTTGACGCCTTGAATGGTGAACCGGGTATTTATTCCGCGCGCTATGCCGGTAAGGGCGCTTCGGATCAAGATAACCTGGAAAAGCTATTGCGGGCGATAAAGAACGTGCCCGATGAGGAGCGCACGGCCCGTTTTCAATGTGTGATGGTTTACATGACCCATGCGCTCGATCCCACGCCCATTATCTGCCAGGGCACCTGGGAAGGTCGTATACTTTATGAGCCGCGGGGCGACAACGGCTTTGGCTATGATCCGGTGTTTTATGTACCCAGCCACCGATGCTCCGCCGCCGAACTGGCACCCGATGTCAAAAACCGGCTCAGTCACCGGGGGCAGGCGTTAACAAAAATGCTCGCAGCGCTGGAAGCGCTGGAGAACGACGAAGGCCGATAACGCCGGATCTTGCGCACAGCTTGTTAAGCGGCGTCAGTTTTTTTGATGTTAGGCTTATTGTTGTCCGGCAAAGCGCTTTGTTCAGTAGCGTGGTTCAGTGGTTTTCCGTTGCGGTATTTCATGAATAAGTAGATGCCCAGCAGGGTGGAAATAATAAACGCGATGATACCCGTGCTGATGCGCAGGTACGGATCAATACTGATACCGCTGCCAATGAGGGCAAAAATCACCGTTTGCGGTAAATAGCCCAGCACCGATCCCAGCAGAAACGGCAAGACTTTAACGCGGGAAACGCCGCCCGCCATATTAGTGATGAGGTTGCTGCCCACCGGAAACAAACGCACCAGCAAAGTCATCATAAAAGGGTTGCGGCTGATAAAGTCGTCGATGTGTTGTATTTTATCCGGGAACCGTTCCTTTACTTGCCGGTAACGCCACCACCGCGCATAGTAAAAAATTACCAGGCAGCCGGCTAAGGTGGCCAGCAGGGCGAGCAACGAGCCGCGCCAGATATCAAACGCGTAGCCTGCGAGAAAACTCAGCACCTGCCGGGGCAAACCCACCGCGGTAAACAGGGCGCCGGCGGCAATAAACCACAATTCTCCCTCAAAGCCCTGCCCGCGCACCACGGTGTCAATCCATTGTTTATCCAGCGAAATGCCCAGCACCTGGTGCTCCAGCAGAAAACCGGCAACCAGCAGTATGGCAATATGAATCAGTCCGCGAATGAGAATGCGAAAGTCCATGGCGCATTACTCGATTTCACTGACTACAGGGCGTTTACCACGGCGAATCAACCACATCATGCCAAACAGGTCGACAATGCCCACCCACAACCGGTTATTGATCCCATATTTTGATTTACCGCGCAGCCGCGGCCGGTGATTAACGTCCACGGAAACCACCTTCCCACCCTGGCGGATCACCAGCGCCGGCAAAAAGCGGTGCATATGATCAAAGAACGGCAGCTTTAAATAGTCATCACGGCTTATCATTTTTAAACCACAACCGGTGTCCGGCGTATGATCCTGCAAGATAGTACTGCGAACGCCGTTGGCGATGCGCGACGATAGGCGGCGGATCCAGGTATCCTTACGGTTCTTGCGGTAGCCGGTGACCAGAATAGCCGGATTGTCGCCCTGCTCCTGCTGCATGCGTTCCACGAGCCCGGGAATATCCGCCGGATCGTTCTGGCCGTCGCCGTCCAGGGTAATAATCCAGCGTCCATTGGCATAGCGAACCCCGGAATACAGCGCCGCGCTTTGGCCGCAATTGTGACGGTGCTGAACGATGCGCAGCGTATCGGGATGTTCGTGCTTGAGTGCTTTGAGTTTTTCCACGGTTGTATCGGTGCTGCCGTCATCCACGAATACGATTTCAGAAGACAATGACAGGGAATTCGACAGGGATTTCAGGGCGGACAGCACTTCGCCGGCCAGCACCGCCACGTTATCCTGTTCATTTTTCACCGGTATGACAACTGAAATATCCATAGCAACCGCAAACGCGTTGTGAGTGTTATAGGTGACGCCACAAAAACATCCTGTAGCGCTGCCTAATAGCAGATTATGAGTGTTGCACCCTGATTAACGATGATAAAAATCAAGGGTTTTCAGTTAAACAAACCCATTTGGTACACAAACAGGCCAATGGCGCTAACCAGGGCCACGGCGAAAATGACGAGTATGATGATGGCCAGCACCGGTTTGTATTGCATCAGGAGGTAATCTGGATGGATTCGTTACATGATGGACAATAGGTCCATTTCGGCAGGGTGTCGCTGGATTCCATTTTGATCTCGATGGCGTTGTTACAGTTTGGGCACTCGCCTTTTGCATTGTCCATCGCTTGGCTGGTTCTTGAAGCACTGACAGCCAGATAAATACCCAGCAACACAAAGCCTGGCACCAATACAAAATGAGCAATGGGTATAAATAACGCAACTCCGGCCGCCAGCCAGCTAAGTCCCAGGAACTTCAGCGCCCGTTTCACACGGTCGCCCTGGTCAAACAGGGTGATATTTAACGTCGCCTCATTGGCTATTTCACCATCATTACGGCGGAAATGAACAGGCTGTGATTGTGTCTCTGGCATTGAATATGAACGCCACTACGTTATGGTTTATTATCGTGAGCCACTGGTCAGTGAATCCGGTTCCAACCGGAGCCTATCATTCTGACACCAACGTTTATTGAAAATCAAGCGGCGACTTGCCGGTCACTACGCTGTGCAATGAGGACAACATGAAATTAATACTAAAAATACTCGGTATTCTCGTCGCCATTCCCGTGGTGTTGTTTATTATCGCCGCAATTATCCTGGCTACCATCGATTTGAATGAGTACCGGGATCCCATTGCCAAATCCATCAGTGACGCCACCGGCCGGCAGTTAACCCTCAAAGGCGACCTGGAAAAATCCTTTTTTCCGTGGCTGGGAGTCAAAATTGGCGGCGTGACTTTAAGTAACGCCGACGGTTTCAAGCCCGCAACGTTTGCCGCCATCGATAACGCGGAAGTGCGCGTGGATACCTTGTCATTACTGCGCATGCAGCCGGCCATCGACAAACTGGTATTCAATGGCTTACAGGTAAACCTGGCGCGCGATGCGCAGGGTAAAACCAACTGGGAAGACCTGATGGGCCAAACGGCGGCGGAGCCACCGGCGACGCCGGCCACCAAACCCGCGCCGCAGAAACGGGCGGTGAAACCATCGCAGGTGCTCAAGGACGTGGTGGTGGGTGGCATTGAGTTGCATAACGCCAACCTGAGCTGGGACGACGCGCAAGCCAACCAACACTATGAAGTGAAGAATCTCAATGTCAGCGTCAGTGAAATCCAGCTGGATAAACCTGTTTCCCTCGATCTGACATCCACATTGGTGAGCCGTTCTCCAAAACTGCAAGCGGATGTTGCCGTGGCCAGTGATAAAATCAGCTGGGACCTGGACCAGCAGCATTTCAATTTGCAGCCGCTGCACATCACCATCGACGCGCAAGGCGAGGTGATTCCCGGCAACCAGGCGCAGGTGTCATTTCAGTCACCGGTGGACGTGCATCTGAAAAACGAAACGGCCGCCCTGCCCAAACTCGCGCTGCAAATCATGGGCATACAGCTGAACGGCCAGCTCAATGCGCAACACATTATGAGTGCGCCGGCATTCAGTAGTGAATTAAAAATTGCCAGCTTTTCCCCCCAACAGGTGTTGGCCAAACTGGGGATGGACGCCATACTCACTGCGGACCCCAAGGTGTTGCAACAAGCATCGGTCACATTGAGTATTAAAGGTGATATGAATCAGTTAGCGGTCAAGCCCTTGCAACTGGTGCTGGACGACACGACCGTGAACGGGCACGTTAACGTCGCTGACTATGCTGCGCCGAAACTGGGGTTCAAGCTGGACGTGGACGCCATCGACGCGGACCGCTATTTGCCGCCGCCTGCCAAGCAGGCACCGCAAGCCGCGCCGACGCCGCAAACCGAAGCGGCACCGGCACCGGAAACGCCCCTGCCCATTGAACCCTTGCGGACACTGAATCTGGACGGCAGTCTGTCGGTGGGCAAACTGACGGTTTCCAAGATTGACATCGAGCAATTAAACGTTGGTGCTAAAGCCAATAAAGGGATCATTCACCTTCAGCCCGTCAATGGCCAGATTGCCGGCGGTACGTTTGCCACTGATATTCGCGTAGACGCCACCGGCGAACAATTACAGGTTGTTGTCAAAGAACAGGTCGACAAGGTTCAGGTGGAGCCGTTGTTAAATGCGGTGATCGACAAAGACCTTTTATCCGGCGCGGTACAGTTAAATGCTGACGTGAAAACCCAGGGCTTGACCACCAGCGCATTCGTCAAAGCGTTGCAAGGCAACGTGGATTTCCGTTTTGCCGACGGCGCGGTCAAGGGATTCAACCTGGCGGAATACGCCCGGCAGGCCAAAGCCAAGATCAAGGGCGAATCCTATACCCCGTCGGATGTTCCTAAAAAAACGGATTTCACGGAGATGGAAGGCAAGGCCGTGATCAAGCAGGGCGTGGTGAATAACACGCAGTTAAGCGCCAAATCCCCCGGTTTTCGCATTGACGGCAAAGGCACAGTGGACCTAGTGCAACAAAGCATGAATTATCTGGCAACGGCGTACGTGGTGGGTACCTCCAAGGGCCAGGGCGGTGCTGAGCTGAGCGAACTGAAAGGTTTGCCGATCCCGGTGCGTATCAAGGGGCCGTTTACCAATCTGGATTTTGGCCTCGACTTTGGCCCGTTGCTGGATGCTTACAAAGCCAAGTACAAAAAGCAGCTCCAGGAAAAGAAAAAGGAATTCAAGCAGGAGCTGGAACAAAAAAAACAGGAACTGCAGGAAAAGAAAGAGCAGAAAGTGGAAGAGAAAAAAGCCGAAGTCAAGGAGGAGGTCAAAGAAAAAGCGGAAGAAGAAACACAAAAACTCAAGGATAAACTCAAGGATCGCTTCAAAAAATTATTTTAGGCCATGTCTAAACAAAACAGCTTTAGCCAACGGGTATTAACGTGGTACCACCAGCACGGGCGCAAGCATCTGCCGTGGCAGCAGCAGCGCACGCCGTACCGGGTGTGGATTTCCGAAATCATGTTGCAGCAAACCCAGGTGGCGACCGTTATTCCCTATTACGAGCGCTTCATGGCGCGTTTCCCCGATGTGATCAGTCTGGCAGACGCCGGCACGGACGAAGTCATGCACTACTGGTCCGGGCTGGGTTATTACGCCCGCGCCCGTAACCTGCACAAGGCCGCGCAACAGATGAGGGATCAATATCAGGGGCAGTTTCCCGAATCCTTTGCCGATGTCGAAGCGCTGCCCGGGATTGGCCGGTCCACGGCGGGGGCGATATTGTCGCTGGCCTGCGGCCAACGTCACGCCATTCTGGACGGCAACGTCAAACGGGTGCTGGCCCGCTATTTTATGATCGATGGCTGGCCGGGCGCCACCGCTACGTTAAACGTGCTATGGGAGAAAGCCGAACAGCTGACGCCGGACAAGGATGTGGCGGCCTACAACCAGGCGATGATGGATATCGGCAACGGCATTTGCACCCGCAGCAAACCGGCGTGTTTACTATGCCCGGTGAACGCCGATTGCCGCGCCCACGCCGAGCAACGCCAGGAAGAATTTCCCCATCGTAAGCCAAAAAAGACCATCCCGGTGCGCAAGACCCAGATGGTGGTGCTACGCAACCCTCGCAACGAAATCCTGTTGCAACGCCGCCCGCCCACCGGTATCTGGGGCGGCCTGTTGTCATTGCCGGAAATTCCCCACGACGAGTCTGTTTCACAATGGTGTACC
>JASFOJ010000128.1:0-14028 GCA_050116575.1 Gammaproteobacteria bacterium
CCTGAACAGGGCCCTTTCATCGTCGCGGGTTATATTTTTCACCTGGTCATATGATGGCGCCGACCGAATAACGTCACGATCCAGGTCCACACTCACATGGTTGCCCGCCCAGTCAACGTCATAAATCCAATCCGGGCTCAACAACACGCTGTCTGACGGTAACCAGTCCCGTGTATCCGCCAACAAGTAGCGAACCATCCAATAGTAACTGTCGATAACCAGTTGCTTAACGACACCTACATTACCTGCTTTGTTGTCCCTGGATTCAATGTTAAACGCCTTGATTTCCAACTCACTGTGCAGATTGTTGCGGTGGTCGTGTCCCCATGTAGCGCTGCCCGTATGGGATGATTTCCCCATGAAAGCGGGAACAGCATACCGGTCGCTTTCTGCGGCTTGCCAATAAGGCGTCCAGCTAAAATGTCGAAAATAACGCTCTTCATATTGCCGGGTGATATTTTTGCTATCAGCAAGAGCAGGACTGCTTGCCAATTGCCATTTAGTCAACTCAATGTCGATGGATTTATCCTGCTCATGAATCATACCGATGGCGATGGGCGAAATCAGGATCTTACGGCTGTTCAGCCACTTCCCGGTATCCACGAGCAGGTAGCGTATGCGCCATCCTTCCGATTCAAAAAAAATATCATTGATTGACCCAATTTCCCCATCGGCGGCGATAAGCCGGTATTTTCTCAGGTCGTCGCTGACGTACAAATTTGCCATAACAATCGGCTCTCCCAAACAAACCGGAATCTACTTTGAAACTCACTCAACTTGGCACGGCACTATAACAACAACGGTAACAACAACCGCAACGACAACGGCGTTATGGAGCCATGGCCGACGGTGCCCCTCTCTCAGGCAAATATTCCAGAGAACCTGGCGTATCGCTGCCGGACCAGTCTAGTCTTGGCGGTGGTTTATGGTTGATGATGCGACACCCTGCGCGGCAGCCTGAAAGACTGAATTAACACTATAGAACCGGTGCCAACGCTGCATTGAAATCCATCAATTGGTATTGCACCCTTTTTTCGTAACATACCTTAGGTCTATGCGCCCAATAATGTAGAATTTACGCTCCCGGCTAACCGTATAATTTCTTCATGAATCATGCAAATTCACGGATCGTGAAAACTAATGCGCGACGAAAGCTTGTAAATGGGTAATACTACACAATCAGGAGTGTATTAAACATTATGTCGAACTTACTTGCCTCCGGTAGTAACTGCGACCGCATCGTAACCGCGGAACGGGTACGGTTTCTGGTGGATGGCGAAAACTATTTCCATACACTGCGTGATGCCATAAAGCGCGCTCAACGCGCGGTATATATTTTAAGCTGGGATATTGACAGCAACGTTTTGCTGGAACGCAGCAGTACCAACGACGGCTATCCAGCCCGGCTGGGAGAGTTTCTAGATGCGGTGGCCGCCGAAAAACCGGAACTGAATATTTATATCCTCAACTGGGACTTCGCTGTGTTGTTTGCCCTGGACCGGGAGCTTTTACCCATTTATAAACTGGATTGGAAATCCCATGACCGTGTCCATTTCCGGTTGGATAACCAGCTTCCGGACGGTGCTTCACAGCATCAGAAAGTTGTCGTCATCGACGACGCCCTGGCCTTTGTTGGCGGCCTGGATCTTACCAAGGGGCGCTGGGACACCAACGACCATTTGCCAAACAACAAAAAGCGGGATGTTATCGGCAAAAAAATCGCGCGTCCCTATCACGACGTGCAAACCATGCTGGCTGGCGATTGCGCCAGGGAACTGGGCGCCATGGCGAGAGACAACTGGCTCAAGGCAACAGGCCAGCAACTGCCCACCATCGAACCGGGCAATATCGCGCAACTCTGGCCCGATGACGTCAACGTGGACATACGGCAAATACCCGTGGCAATCGCCTATACCTACGCCCAGTTTAAACAACGCCCTCAAACCCGGCAAATTCAACAACTCTATACAGACGCCATTGCATCGGCGAAAAAATTCATTTACCTGGAGAACCAGTATTTTACCACCCCTGCCGTAGGTGATGCGTTACGGGCGCAACTGAAAAAGACCGATGGACCGGAAATTGTCCTGGTGACACCGAAGGTCACCGAAGGCTGGTTATCACAACACACCATGGACGTGCTCCGGGTTCGGCTCGTCAACAAACTCAAACGGGCCGATAAACATAACCGCTTAAGGGTGTATTATCCCGATGGCCGGGGCCTGGACGAAAACCCGATCAATGTGCACGCCAAATTAATGGTGGTTGACGATCAACTTACGACGGTGGGTTCCGCCAACCTGAATAACCGATCGATGGCACTGGACAACGAATGCAATATCGCAATCCATGCCACGGACAACCCGGACGCGCAACAGGCGCTGGCCGGTTTTCGCAACCGCCTGCTGGCCGAACACCTCGGTTGCCAACAATCGCAGTTCGAAGCCGTTTTAGAGGAAAAAGACTCCCTGATAGCAACGATTGATTCATTAAACCACGATCGGACCCGGCACCTGAGCGAGCTGCCCTTGAAGCTGCCCAAGGATGTCGACCAGTACGTACCGGACACGGAAATCGTCGATCCGGAACACCCTATCGAGATGGATAAGTTGATCAACACACTGATACCGGAAGAAGAGCATGTGCCGGCGCGCAAACGTATTCTCACCTGGGTCGCCGTCGTTACCGTGGTTTTCACGCTGGCTGGAATCTGGCATTGGACACCGCTGCAACAATGGGTCAACCTCGACACCATAGCGGCGGCTATTGACCGAATTCGGACGCTACCGGGCGCGCCCCTGTTAATCATTGCAGGATTTGTGATCGCGGGATTGGTAGCCTTTCCCTTTACCGTATTGATCGTTGCCAGCGTCATTGCTTTCGGGTCGCTCGCCGGGTTTATATACGCGCTAGTGGGCGGTACATTGAGCGCAGTTGCCAGCTACGGCATCGGACATATTGCAGGCCGCGGCACCGTGCGCAAACTGGCCGGCGAGCGCTTGAACCGGATCAGCAAAAAACTGGCGCGACACGGTATTCTTACCATTGTGACCGTACGAATAGTACCGGTTGCGCCATTTACCATTATCAACCTGGTAGCCGGAGCCTCGCATATTAAATTCCGGGATTATTTTGTCGGCACCATGCTGGGTATGGCGCCGGGCATGCTGGCCATTACGATACTGGTAGACCGGGTAAACGCAACCATCACACAACCCAGCCTCACCAACGCCAGCATTCTGGCGGTTGCCATGGGCCTGGTGGTGATCGCTGCGTTTATATTGGTAAAGTGGCTCATGCGAAGATCGCGGGAACAAGACCTGCCCATTGGCCAAAGCCGGACGGAATAATCATTAGGACCGCAATTAACACGGTATATGCAAACTCGCCTGAAGCTTGCAACTTATAATATCCACCGATGTTACGGCAGCGATGGTGTCTTTGACCCAGCTCGCGTGACCCAGGTCATCCAACAGCTGGATACGGATATTATCGCGCTGCAGGAGGTGGAAACATTTGTCGACGGCGGGCAAAACATACTGGATATGTTTGCAACCGCAGCGGGATTCATCACCATTGCGGGCCCCACGATGGAACGCGGTGATTCCAGCTACGGCAACGCCGTGTTGACACGGCATCGTCCCCAGCAGATTAATAAACTGGATATCAGCATACCCGGCCGGGAACCTCGTGGCGCCGTCAGCCTGCACTTCACCATCCAGGGACAACTGATCCATATCCTCACCACTCATCTTGGCCTCAAGGCCGGGGAACGCCAATTGCAAATGCAACAACTGGTTGACTTCATGACCCGTCGTCCGGCAGATGTCACCGTGTTGATGGGTGATATTAACGAATGGTTTCCCTGGGGAAAGGTATCGCGGCAACTAACACGCCAGTTTGGCAATAGCACTTTACCGGCAACGTTTCCGACCCATCTGCCGCTGTTCTCCCTTGATCAAATCCGTTGCCTGCCTGCTAACGCCATTAGCACCACGAGAAAGCTGGTGACATCGTTGAGCAAAAAAGCATCCGATCATTTGCCGGTCTATACAACACTGCGTATCCAGACTGGTTGATACTCGCCTTACCGAAAAAAACGGGATAGCCGTAATTGACAATTGTCAATGTTCATCCTGAGGACAATTGCCACTATGTCACCAAAGTCAGTGATATTTACATGGAGGATTGACGTCATGCCCACCAGAGACTATAGCAACATGCCCACTGTTCGCCTGGAAGACAAGGGCAGTATCGCCAAGGCAAAAGTGCAGATTCTTCATCAGGAGCCGCTCATACTGGCATTGCCCGACAATATTGATCTGACGGTATCCTGGGATAACTTCAGTTGCGAATTCAATGAAGAGCAGTCCATTCACTATGATTGCAACGGCGCGCGTTTATTAGCGGCACTGGCCAACAGGACACACATCCAGGACCTGAACACTTTATCCGATGCCTGCCAACGGTCGGGCCTGCGGGTAGACGCAGACCTGGAAAAACACCGCCTGATCTTTCACGATTAAACCAGTGTCATTTTACTATTAGCGTCAACCCCCTTAACGTTAATAGCGTATTTTTTTACTGCATAGTCTTGGTGCATAGTCGTTTTTATCACCTTTAATCCGCGCTGCCTTGCTGCAACGCTCACAGTGGCAAAACCATCGTTTGCCGGCGTCGCCCTATAAACACACTTCGCCCGCCTATTAAGTAGTCTTTTCACAAACAGTGCAATTTATCGGCACTTGTACACCTGTAAAAGGAATCACAAGTCCTTTCAACAACGATGGAACCCGGTTGAAATTCCGCGGCCAAATATTACATATATACAAAGGCCGCATGGAAAACCCTGGTGGACGGGGTGGTAAATTATGTCAATATTTATGAGGGTTTATCGGGAGCGGTAATATACTGCAAATTAAACCAGCAGCACTGTTTTACCAGCAACAATTCATCACCACCAACTCACGACCAGCCGTCCATTACCCACAATTAAAAACCGCGGCATAGTTAAATGCAGTATTGCGACAAGCAATATCAGTTAAGTTAGTGCATGGCGCAGAAACTTGGAACATGATGTTACAAAGAGTGGCAGCTCGAAAAAAATAATATGTCTAGCTTAATCGTTGCCACACAATGGTACCTCATTTAACACGCGAACGAGTTAACCAATAATCGCAATCACAGGAGAATACATGCACATGGCCAGCGACACCATCGATGATGAAAACAGCAATATTACCGAGTTGCGCGATTTAGGCATCGACTATCGTATTTTTGAAAAAGACAGTGCCGCGGTTAAGTTATTAAGTTTGTTTAAAAACGCCAAACGCGGCAACTTCGAACCACAGGACGTTGTCTATCACGAAGGAACGGAATCGCACACCGCTTATATTATTACCAAGGGCATGGTTAAATTGCTAAGCTATCTGCCCAACGGCCGCGCGCGGATTGTGCGGCTGCATGGACCGGGAAACATCGTGGGTATCAGCGGCATTCTGGAACCGGATTATGAACATACCGCGGTCGCAGTGAATAATGTCGAAGCATTAAAGATCCCGGTCAGTTTTATCAAAGACGTCAAACAACGAGATCCCGAAACGTTTCTCGATATCAGCGAAAAATGGCACAAATATTTGCGAGAAGCCGATGTATGGATAACCCAGTTTTCCACAGGATCGATCCGGTCCCGGGTGGCGCGGCTGATAACTTTTTTATCTTACCTGGAACAGGAGACCAGTTCGGATCATGTCCAGTTGCTGACCGGCGAAGAGATGGCTTCCATACTCGGCGTTACGCCGGAAAGTGTCAGCCGGGTCATCGCCGACTTCAAACGCCAAAAAGTGCTGCAACCAGCGGACAACACACAAATATCGGATCTATACAAACGCAACGTCGACCTGTTAACCGAATACTCAGAAGATTTGTAGCTTTTTGAAACTATGGTTGATGGTGCCTTATCGTACAATAGCGACCGGCAACGCGCCGTTCGTTGTCGGAGACACACAAGGCACGGTTAAAAGGTATAAAAAAGGCGGTTTTTAAACCGCCAAACACAGGAGCACTATGGCCCGTGGAGAACAATCTTTGCGAGACACCGGGTGTTAGCCGGCCAGCCGTTGCTGCGGCAGGAATTGCTGATGGTTGTTTAATGCTTTTTCGTAACGTTCACTGATAAATTCCCAGTTCACGATCTGCCAGAAATTTTCCAGGTAATTTGGCCGCGAATTCCGGTAATCAATATAATACGCGTGCTCCCATACGTCGCAGGTTAGTAGCGGTATCTTCTGTTGCGCCAGCGGGTTTTCCGCGTTGTAGCCATTCACAATCTCCAGGTTATTGTCGGGGTCCAGGACCAGCCACGTCCAGCCGGAACCAAACAGGCTGGTGGCAAACTTGTTGAATTCCTCCTTGAAATTATCCAGCGATTTAAAGCGTTGCCGGATGGTCTTGTCCAGTTTCCCCGTTGGATTGCCGCCTTTACTGTTGCTGGCCAGACATTGCCAGTAAAAATCGTGATTCCATACCTGTGCCGCGTTGTTGAACGTCTTGCCCTCCGAGGACAAGATAATTTCTTCCAGCGTTTTTTCCTCAAAGGACGTCTCTACTATTAAACCGTTTAGCTTTTCCACATAGGTGGCGTGATGCTTGTCGTGATGATACTTCAGGGTTTGCGCCGAGATGTGCGGTTCCAATGCGTCATACGCATACGGCAGTGGTGCCAATTCGAATTTGTCGGTCATTTGTTAACCTCCGGATGATTTATCGAATGTCGGTCAAGGCGGTCTCCGATTTACTGCTGATGGAAGAGGAATTTACTCGGGCAATAATTATTAACAGAGCCAAGCCTTCGCGGCATTGGAGCTGTGTAAATTTTCTCATGCAAATTTTGATATTTTGCCAAACACACAACGTAACGATGTCACAAAGATATTAAATGATTAAACGTCGATGTCGGTGAAATCTGCTATTCACGTGGCGTAACCGGCGCCAGGGCGTGATTCAAACCGTGGTTGTGGAAACCGGGAATCCTTCGTTGCTTTATGCGTTCAAGATGACAGCCCCTGCGGCGCGCCGCTGCGCCGCAGGGGCTACAGGTACATACTACAGGCAACCCTACCGATTAGTAACCACAATGTCATTGCTTTTAATCAATAGGGTTGCATCTGTTTAACCGTGATTGTGGTCTTTGTATATCTGCACCTACCACAGGGCTGTATTATCCCAGCTTATTAAGTTCCTCCTTTTCCGAGTTACCCAGGCTGTGGTCATACTGAGATTTTGGCTTCGGATCATTGCCCGTTGCAGCATACAATTCGAACGGCAAAGTGCCGCACGGATTATTTTTACCACCGCAGCTCTTAATTCCCAATAACTTGTAAACGGGACACAAACCCAAAATGGCGGTAACCAGTGGAATGACTCCCAGCAGCGCCACCACGTAGGGCCACACCGGCATCGTAGTAGATTCATCCAGCCACGTAGGCGACGCGGAACTCATTATCATCACTGTTAGTGACACGGACATCATCACGACACCCAGTACAAACCGGATGATGCGGTCCAGATATCCCATGTTTTGAACCGGTGTTACTTTGTTTTCCCAACGGGTTTGGTTTTCACCGGCAGATGTCGCAGTGCTGTTTTCCAGCCTATTTGTCGTCATCGTGCTCATGGTAACCTCCTGTATGTTGACTAAAAGATAAAGTGGTTTTCAGTCTTGTTGTGCAGGATCAAGGGGACAAGGCGACAATAGGCCCTGTCCCGCTGACCGATTCCCCAACAGCGGGGTTGTCCGGTCCTGGCTAAACGCTTCGTATCAGGCTAACAACGGGGAAGTCGAAGGCATTGAGAAATGTTAATGTGATGGAAAATTGACGGTTATATGACAACAAAACCATCGGAAAAAACGGATGCTATGTACGGTTTTAGAGCTCGCGCCGCCGTACGGCTGTGACGTGGCGACAAACAAGGCAAACCAGACACATCAATCGTGGGGGCAATCCCCCCTGGTCTTAAACGGCGGCGTAACTTGATTTATCCTGCTTTATAGACCAGCAGAACCGGTAGCGACAACAACACCAGTCCGGCAAATATATTAACAAATGCAGCAACCGGGATAGCGGCCAACCCGCAAATCATAGCGGTAGTTACAAAAAGGTAGATTCTAGGTTTACGCTTCATCCACATCACACTCCTCTGTTAATGAGAGTAATTCATTTTTATTGTCGTAGCTGCCGGTCTTTCCAAATAGCCGTGGGCAACACCGTCCCGACGATAGGGCAGCCGGTGTTAATGGCAGCCGAACAGGGATGCCCCTCTTTGTAGTTGGACAACCCAAAATGCTATTCCCGTCATATTGCGGCTGAGTCACTGACATAATAATAGCGGCCGACTTTCGTACTACAAATTTCCCCCGCCGCCCTTATGTTCCAATACACGTCCCTGGCTGCTACTAATTTGATCAAAAAGCAATCTGTCAGATTTGGACGATACACCATCTCAACCCCTTAATATTCTGAAAAATCACATAAATATACAGCCAAAAAAGCGCCGATTGCCGATCTGAACCGCCCCCCCTGTGGTTCACCCCTGATTAATATTAGCCATAAATACCATACAGATTTATGTTAGTTTTATATAATAAACAGGTTCATTATCGTCGTCAGCCGCTTTTTCTTAAATTTAGCACTGATGAATAAACTTAATTGAGAACAAAATTGGGAGTGAAAAAAACATCATGGCACCGCTATTTGCCCACTAAATATTAACAACAGCAGCTTTCGTCGCACGGTATATCCACTGCTCAATGCGATCCCAAAACCGGGGCCGGATGAGTTCCAACCTGCTAATGGTAACTACATCCATTATTTTTCAATCACAAATAAAGGGAGGTCTGCGACAAACGACGCCCCGAAAATTACGTCAATTAATAGGCACACCAAATCCATGCTTAGGGCGAGTTGAAGCAGATTACTAACTACGGAACTACTGTATATTCAGCACTTACTTGAAAACATTAAATATTATGGGCAAAAACAAAAAGCAAACAAAAGCCAAACCGGTATCGAATCGGGAATTGCCGGCTACCGGGTCCGACGAGACAGCCACCGAAACAGCCGGCTTTCCGGTGGTGGGCATTGGCGCGTCAGCCGGTGGGTTCGAGGCGTGCTCACAATTGTTAACGAATTTACCGGCTAACACCGGCATGGCATTTGTGTTCATCCAGCATCTGCATCCCGCCTATAAAAGCGCACTGGCAGAGTTGCTTGCCAGAAGCACCCAACTCCCGGTAGTGGATATCAAGGACAATATGGCACTGGAGCAAGACCACGTCTATGTCATTCCTCCCAATACCGACCTGGAAATTTTCCACGGCCGACTGCACCTGACGCTGCGCAAGGAGCACACCCCTCATTTGCCCATTGATCGTTTCTTCCGCTCGCTGGCGGCGGAGGAAGGCTCCAAAGCCATAGGCGTGATTCTTTCCGGTACCGCGTCCGACGGCGTATTGGGACTGAAAGCCATTAAAGCGGAAGGCGGGATAACTTTTAGCCAGGACGAAACATCGGCAAAATTCGATGGCATGCCCCACGCGGCCATCGCCACCGGTTGTGTGGATTTTATTATGCCGCCGGACCAGATTGCCGAGGAACTACAGCGTATCGCAAACCATCCCTATATACGACCGGAACAGGCAGCGCCTGCCGAGGTTGTTACCGCAACCAGCGAGGACGTGCTCAATAAAATTTTTATCCTGTTACGGCAAATCACCGGCGTTGATTTTAGCTATTATAAAAGCACCACTATCCAGCGCCGGATCAAACGGCGCATGGTGTTGCACAAAATAGACGATATTGGTCACTATGTAAAATATCTACAACAGAATGATAAAGAGGTTTATGAACTCTTCCAGGACATCCTGATTAACGTCACGGATTTTTTCCGTGATCCGGAAGCCTTTGACGTGCTCAAAGACACAGTGTTCCCCAAATTGCTGGGAACGGAACCGCGTAGCGATCCCATACGTATCTGGGTACCGGGTTGCTCCACCGGCGAGGAGGTCTACTCCATTGCCATAGTACTATTGGAACACCTGAGCCAGTTTACACCGCCACCCACTGTGCAAATATTTGCCACTGACATCAATGACGAGGCCATTGAAAAAGCCCGCCTGGGTATTTATCCACTGTCCATTGCCGAACATGTGCCCCCGGACAGGCTCAAGCGATTCTTTGTCGTACTGGATAATGGTTTCCAAGTTAAAAAATCCATCCGCGACTGTTGCATTTTCGCCCGGCAAAATGTCTTCAAGGATCCGCCGTTTTCCAAGATTGACCTCATCAGCTGCCGCAACCTGTTGATATATTTGACGCCGGTGCTGCAAAAACGCATCTTTACGGTGTTTCATTATGCGCTTACGGACCATGGTGTCTTGTTTCTGGGCAGCGCCGAAACTATTGGTGAACACAGCCATTTATTCGCACTCATTGATCAAAAACACAAAATCTACAAGAAAAAATCCAGTGCTGTGCCGCTGCAGCTGGATTTCGCCGCGCCGGTAGTACCGGATATCCATTCCCTGGAACCCGCCACCGAAAAGCAGAAACCAACAGAGGCTAGAAAACTCGACTTGCAACAAATAGCCGACCGGCTGATTATTCAAAAATTCGCCCCCGCGGCAGTGGTTGTCGACGACCAAATGCAGATCCTGCAGTTTCGCGGACACACCGGCCGCTATCTGGAACCGGCGCCCGGCGACGCCAGCTTGAACCTGGTCAAAATGGCCCGTGAAGGCCTGTTGGTGCCGTTGCGCAGCCTGCTCAACGAAGCCATGCAAAAACATACCGTCGCCAAAAAAAACCGCATTCTTTACCTATGCGATGGCAAGGACACCACGGTGAATATCGAGATCACACCCCTGACACGTCCGAGCGCTGACGAAGCTCATTATTATCTGGTCACCTTTGAGGAACACGCTACAGCGGAACCGGCCGCTGGCGGGCAACCGGAACAAGGCCAAACAGAAGAAGCAAAAAAGAGCCGCAAAGACCTGCAAATCGAGACATTGTCACAAGAACTTATCGCCACCAAGGAGTACCTGCAGTCGGTCATTGAACAGCAGGAAGTCAGCAATGAAGAACTACGCTCGGCCAACGAGGAAATCCAGTCCAGCAACGAAGAACTGCAAAGCATTAACGAGGAACTGGAAACCGCGAAAGAAGAGTTGCAGTCCACCAACGAAGAACTGGCGACCGTCAACGATGAACTGGAAACGCGCAACACCCAACTGGCCCGGCTCAACGACGACCACACCAACGTTATTAACAGCCTGGAAATAGCGTTTGTCGCCGTTAACAGCGATCTGACCATCCGCAGCTTTACCCCGCAGGTCAAGGAACTGCTGAATATAATTGACACGGATATCGGCCGACCCATTACCGACGTCAAGTTAAAGTTCAAACTGCCGGATCTGGAACAAAGGATCAGGACCAGCATCGATAGCATCACCTCGACGAAGACCGATATTCAGGCCGAACAAGGATACTGGTATTCCGTACGTATTCGCCCTTACCGAACCGCCGACAACCGGATTGATGGTGCCGTCATCGCGTTTCTTGACATTAATGACCTTAAAACCAGCCTGGAGGAAGCCGTTACTGAACGGGAATATACGGCCGCTGTAATCTCGGCAATACGCCACCCGTTGCTGGTGGTGGATAAGGATTTGCGCGTCGTTTCCGCCAGCGACTCCTATTACAAAACCTTTCGTGTCACCGCAGAGCAAACCCTTGGTAACCTGATCTACCGGTTAGGCAACGGTGAATGGGCGATCCCCCAATTGCGGGAACAACTCACGAACACGGTCAGCACCGGCGGGGAATTTGACGATTTTCACGTAGAGCATGATTTTGAAAATGCCGGTCCGCTATCGGTCAGCGTCAGTGGCCGTCCATTGACAGGCACCAAAAGTTATAAGGCTCTTGCACTTATGCAAATTGAAATCTTATCCAGGCCACCAAACTGAAAGCAGATCACAACACCAAAGGAAGACAATTCGCCATGAAAGACTTAAGCGTACTTGACGACAAAACATTAAGCGATCAGCTGCAACAGCGCCTTAAGAACCTCCCGAAAGACAAGACAGTAACCGATGCTGAATTGCTGCTGAATGATTTGCACATCCATCAGATCGAACTGGAAATGCAAAACCGCGAACTGAGAAAATCCCAACGGGAACTGGAAGTGGCCCTCGACAAATACGCTGATCTTTATGATTTCGCGCCCGTTGGTTATGTCACCTTTGATATCAAAGGGTGCATTCAGGAAATCAACCTGACCGCCTGCCACATGCTCGGAATGAACCGCGCTCACATTCTGAACAAACCGTTTACGATGTTTTTGTCCCCCGGGCACATTAATACCTTTTTCAATCACCTCAAGGACGCATCTACGACGCTGCAAAAAGAACGGGTTGAATTAACCCTCAAACCTGCTAACGGCGGCGAGATGACGGTGCGCATCGACATAAACCCTCACCGCAGCCCTAATACCGAGCTGACATGCCGGGGGGCCATTATCGACATCAGTGAAAATAAGCGGATGGCGCAACAGCTCAAATGGGAACAGGATATTTCCACCAGCCTGATCGACACAGCACGATCGGCTATTCTAACACTGGATTCGCTGGGCAATATCGTAAAGTCCAACCGCTATTTTGAAACTCTGACCGGCGCCCCCAAAAATATAATCACCGGCAGTAACCTGGTCGATAAATTCATACCACCATCGGATCAAACCAAAGCCCACGCCAAACTCAAAGTGGTTTGTAACGGGGGCGCCGGTAACGGGTTTATCTCACGGTTATTAACAAAAAACGGCGCTGATAAAATTATCGAATGGCGCTGTTCTCCCATCGTGGACGACGCCCCTCAAGCTAATGGCACGGTACTGGCCATCGGCCACGACATCTCCGAACGAGTCGCCGCCGAAACAGCACTTGCCGAACAAGAACAGTTATTGCGTCAACTCATAGATGCAATACCAGCGCTGGTGGCATATCTGGATACCGATTTACACTATGTCTATTGCAACAACACCCATGAAAACTGGCTCTCTGTCGATCGAGACCAGATAAACGGTACCAATATTCGGGAGACCTTCGGCGATACGGCCTATGATGTTTTGGCGCCGTTATTGGATGACGGCTTGCAGGGAAAGCGTGTATCCGCCAGTGTTCAACTGCCGGTCGCCGGGCAGATATGGAATGTCTTTATCAACGTTATCCCTGACCCAGCGCCAGAAAACAAAGTCCAGGGAATCCTGCTTGTGATCACGGATATTAGTGAACTCAAACAGGAGCAGGACAACATGCTCAAGCGGTTAAACCTCTTGTCCCATGAATCCCGTTTAATGATGCTCGGCCAGATGACCAGCGAAATCGCCCATGAAATCAACCAACCCCTGGCGGCAATTGGAAACTATGCCAGCGCCGGTATCAGGATGCACGCAAACGGCAGCCTGGATGACGCCAACACGGATAATATTCTGCAAAAAATCAGCCGGCAAGTGGAACGGGTCAACGAAATCATTGTGCATTTGCGCAAATTATCACAAAAAAGGGAATTGCGCTTTGAAACGCTGGAAGTCAACCAGCTGATCCGGGACGCGTTGCGCCTGGTTGAGGCTGAAAGTCACTGGTACGGTGCTGCGCTCCATGATCAACTGACCGATAAACAGCTGCTGGTGCGTGGTGACCCGGTGCTACTGGAACAGGTTATTCTAAATATTTGCCGCAATGCTCTGGAATCGGCAAGCCAGGTCGGTGTAGACACACCGCAGGTTACCGTCAGTACAACCTATGAATCAGATAACGTGATAATCAATATTACCGATAACGGACCCGGAATAAACCCGGAATTAATCAAAGACATATTTTCACCTTTTGTCACCACCAAAGACGATAGCGTAGGATTAGGACTATCCGTTGCGAAATCTATTATTGATGCACATCATGGAAATATTTCG
>JASFOJ010000129.1:0-13971 GCA_050116575.1 Gammaproteobacteria bacterium
CCAAGGCGTGGCGCGCGGCCGCGGACCGAATCCGTGATCGGGCCCATGACGAACACCTGGGCGTGGAAGGTACCACCCGCGCCAAGCTGGATTGGGACAAACTGGAAGCCACCCGCCGCAAGGTGCTGGAAACCCGCGGCGACATGGCGCTGAAAACCGATACCGGCGTGCGTATCAAGGTGATCCAGGGCTTTGCCTCGTTTGAAACAGATCACCGGGTGTTTGTGGATACCTCTGCCAACAGTGACAACCCCCACAAGAGGGCCAAATCCGGCGATGGCAGCCAGGGTGAACATATTACCTTTGGCGCGGCAGTTATTGCCACTGGCGCGCCGCCGTTTGTGCCGCCGATTCCCGGTGCAGTTGAAGGCCTGAAAACCGGTGATGTATTGACGTCTGACACGGTCTGGTTCCTCGAAGCGGTGCCGAAGAAGATCGGCATTATCGGTGGCGGTGCCATTGGTGTCGAAATGGCGCAGATTTTCCAGGATTTCGGTTCCGAAGTGGTGCTGGTGGAAGGCCGCGACCGTATTCTCGCCGAAGTGGAACCGGAGATTGCCAAACAGTTAACTGATGTTCTCAATGAAGATTCCAATCTCAAGATTTTCACTTCTGCCAAGGTTGAGGAAATCAAGCACCGCACCAACAAACGTAAAACACAACTGGTGTTTGAAAGTACCGAAGGTAACAAGCACCGTTACAGCTGTGATTACGTGATCATGGCCACCGGTAAACGCCCCGTGTTGGAACCGTTAAAACTGCAAAACGCCAACGTGGAAACGGACAACGGTGTTATCAAGGTTGACACCCGGGGCCGTACCAACATACCCCATATATTTGCGGTGGGCGATGTGATTGGTGGATTGATGCTGGCACACACCGCCGGTCAGCAGGGCCGGGTGGCTGCCGCCAATCTGTTAAACGAAGATATGCAGTACGACCAGAACAAGGATTCCGGTGTCATATTCACCCGTCCGCAGGCAGCCTTTGTGGGGTTGTCGGTGCAACAGGCGAAGGAGCAGGGCATTGATGCCGTGGAAGTGAAAATGCCCATGAACATTGACGCCAAGGCCATGATCAACAACGAGTTGCACGGCATGATCAAAATTGTGGCGGATAAGCAAAGCCATAAGGTCATCGGCGTTCATTATCTGGCGGATCACGCGGACACCCTGATCGGTGAAGGGGTCATGATGGTATCGGGCGAAATGACCCTTGAGCAGGTGGCCCATGCCATTCATCCCCATCCCACCCAGACGGAAATGTTCGGTGATATGGCGCGGCGGTTGCTGTCACGCCTGCGCCGCAGCGCCAGCAAAAAGAAAAAGCCGGCCGGGGTGGCTGCTGCCCGATAACGGCCTCCGGGCATTTTCCCGCGAAAACAGCAAGATAGACTTTATGATAGAGCCGGCGCTGATGCGCCGGTTGTTGTGTCATTTCACGGTCAATTCCCCGCTGTTACTTGCTTCTCGAAGTAACGGATACGCCCATAAGCAAGATTTTTCAGCTAATTTGTGAATCCGGTCACTCCAGAAATTGGCATGCGGACCGTTAACTCGGTTTAAGCATCACTTTATTTTTCAGTGCCAAAGAGGGATTAGCTAAATGGGTGCAGCGGCAGAAGACATATCCATGGAATTGATCGGCGAAGGGGAGTCCTTCAAGCACGAACTGTGCGACATGATCGAAAGTGCGCAAATGTTCAGTGATTTTCCCCGCCAGGACACGGAAACCATCGCCGCTTATGCCCGCGCCTACAGTGTCCGCAGTGGTACCACGATCTTCAGGGAAGGCGGCAAGGGTGCATTTATGTGCCTGGTGGTGGATGGCAGAGTTGATGTATTCAAGGAAAACGACGGTGACAGCAAGCGCCGTATCACCACGATTCGTCCCGGCAAGACGATGGGCGAAATGGCCTTGCTCGATGAATTACCCCACTCGGCAACCACTGTCGCCGTGGAAGATACCACGCTGGTGCTCATCACCAAATTTCATTTCGACCGTCTTAACGAAGAACACCCCGCCTTGGGCAACCGTATCCTGCGCAAAATCGCCAAACTGCTCAGTCTGCGGTTGCGCCAGACTACTGGAATTTTGTCCGACTATCTCGAATAGTAAAGCTGTCCCTTTGTTCAGTACCCCTGTTCCCCGTCTGTGCCCGGCGTACCAGCTGGTCGCCAGACCTTACGCGCGGCTTTAGATTCCCGGTTTCATCCCTTCCGGGAAACCCCTATAATCCCTGTTCCTGCAACAACAGCGGCATTTTCCGGGAACTATCATGACGAAAAAACAGGTGAACAAGGCGGTATTGGCGTATTCCGGCGGTCTCGATACCTCCATTATTCTTAAATGGCTGCAAGACGAATACAGCTGCGAAGTGGTGACTTTCACCGCCGATATCGGCCAGGGCGAAGAAGTGGAGCCGGCACGGGAAAAGGCTAAAGCGGCCGGCGTCAAGGAAATCTACATTGACGATTTACGGGAAGAATTTGCCCGAGATTACGTGTTTCCCATGTTCCGCGCCAACGCCATTTATGAAGGGGAATACCTGCTGGGTACATCCATTGCCCGGCCCCTCATCGCCAAGCGCCAGATCGAAATCGCCAATGAAACAGGAGCGGATGCAGTGGCCCATGGCGCCACCGGCAAGGGCAACGATCAGGTGCGCTTTGAATTAGGTTATTACGCGCTCAAGCCCGATGTACATGTCATCGCGCCGTGGCGGGAGTGGGACCTGAATTCCCGCACCAAGTTACTTGAATATGCCGAAAAACATGGCATTAGCGTCGAGAAAAAACGGGGCAAGGAATCGCCGTATTCCATGGACGCGAATTTATTGCACATCTCTTATGAGGGTGGCGTGCTGGAGGATACCTGGGCCGAGGCGGAAGACGATATGTGGCGCTGGACAGTAGCGCCGGAACAGGCCCCTGACAAACCGGCAATTATTGAGCTGACTTATCGCCAGGGGGATATCGTGGAAATCGACGGCAAGGCCGTGACGCCGGCCCAGGCCATGGAGAAGCTGAATCAATTGGCAGCCGCCAACGGCATTGGCCGCGCCGATATTGTTGAAAATCGTTATGTGGGTATCAAATCCCGGGGCTGTTATGAAACACCGGCTGGCACGGTGATGCTGAAAGCTCATCGGGCGATGGAATCGATTACGCTGGATCGCGAAGTGGCCCATTTAAAGGACGATTTAATGCCCCGGTACGCCACGCTTATTTATAACGGTTATTGGTGGAGCCCGGAACGTAAAGCGATTCAGGAACTTATTGATGCCAGTCAGTCAACGGTTAACGGCCGTGTGCGTGTTAAATTGTATAAAGGTAATGTCACGGTACTGGGTCGCGAATCAACGTCTGACAGCCTGTTTGATTCCAGAATTGCCACGTTTGAAGACGACGCCGGCGCTTATGATCAACGGGACGCGGAAGGGTTTATAAAAATCAATGCATTACGGTTGCGGCTGGCCAGGCGTTCGTAAATACCTGCGCATACTGATAAAATCAAACATTACATTGACTCATTTTTTAAAAATTGAGTAATATTTGCACAGAATATGTCGTGACCAACACGCAAAAATACCATTGGTCACGGGGCAAAAAAGTGATGTAGTATCGATAATAACGCTAATTATCTTCCTGACTTACCTTTTTGCGACTCATTCCGCAAGTTAACGGTGGACACATTGCAGCATCAACTCAATCTCGTAAACGGTATTAGTAAACGCGAACTGCTCGAGGTTTCGACAGTAAAAGGCGAGGGCGCGTTCGCGCTGGATAATGATGGTATGTTGCTATTCATTAACGAATCCGCTGAACGGTTGCTGGGCTGGGAATCCTCTGAAATCCTGGGTAAAAATTTTTTTGACACGGTTCGCTTCAAGGTCGATGCCATTGCCACATTGGGCACCTCGGAATGTGCAGCGGTGCGTAGCGTTGGTTGTTCCCACCTGCATAAAGGCGCCAATATTACCCGCAAGGATGGCTCGGTACTTTCCATCGTGTTTGTCAGCATGCCGTTGTTCGACAAGGGCAGGGTTTGTGGCAAAGTCTTTGTGTTCCGCGAATATAAAGACGCCAGTATAGAAGAAGAATTATACCGCGGCATAATTGAGGGTGCCGGCAGTGCCATTGTAAAACTGGATCTTAGCGGCAAAGTTGTGTTTACCAATCACTACACCAAAGATTTGTTCGGCAACAATATCGAAGCCGCCTTACCCACCAAGATTGTAATGGCGTTACAACAGGAACCTGATTCGCTCAGCAGCCAGATGCGCCTGAAAAAGCAATGCCGGACCCACAATGGCCGCAGTAAAATGATTGCCTGGACAGTGCGCGTGTTACACGGCATTAACGGCCGTGTCGTGGGTGCAGTATGTGTTGGCAACGACATTACTGAGTCTTTGCGTACCAATCAGATGAGCCGTTCACGCTATAGCGAACTGCTTCCGGACAAAGCGTTGACCAACACGGTATTGGATCATATATATGACGGCGTAATTACCGTAGGCAAAGACGGCATGGTGGAGTATCTCAATCCTGTCGCAGAACAAATGACCGGCTGGGCCTGTCACGAGGCAAAAGGTCAACCTTTGAAAGATGTTTATCACGTTGTTGACGAGAAGACACGGGAGCCCCGTATCAATTCAGTATTTGACCGTCAAAACCGGCAACAGCCTCGCAAGACGTTGCTACTGCGCCGCGACGGTTGGGAATTTACTATCGAGGACACGTCATCCAAGATTCGTGATGAAAATGGCAACGTTGCCGGTGCTGCCATCATTTTCCGTGACATTACCGAGCTGCAGGGAATGGAACGCTGGATGTTATACGAAGCAACCCACGATACGTTGACCGGATTAATTAATCGCCGCGAATTCGATTCCCGCCTCAATCAGGCGCTGGCCGCTGCGCGCGCCGAAGGCCGCCATTACGCGTTGTGTTATATCGACATTTATAACTTTAAACTGATTAACGAGCACCATGGCCGCGACGCCGGCGATGAACTGTTAAAGCAGATTGCGACCCTGCTGCATTCGAAAGTGCGTGATACGGACGTGTTGGCCCGGTTAAGCAATGATGAATTTGGTGTATTGCTTAACAACTGCTCAATGCACAACGCCGTCGAAACAGCGAACGCTTTTCGCCAGGCCATTCGCGAACACCAATTCGAATGGGAAGGCGAATCCGTTAATGTGGGAATCAGCATTGGCCTGGTGCCCATTCACGCGGACAGTGGCGGGGTTGGTGACGTTATGGGGCTGGCCGATGCCGCCTGTTATGTTGCCAAGGACAAAGGTAACCACCGTATTCACGTCTATCGCTCGCAGGATGTTGCCGTTAAGCAGCGCCACGCTGATCTTAACTGGGTGCAGCGCATTCGTACCGCCCTGGATGAAAATCAGCTACGCCTGTTTTGCCAGAACATCGTGCCGTTGAATACGCCCGATACCCACATGACGCATCACGAAATCCTGTTGCGCATGCTTGATAAAAATGGCGATATTATCCGGCCGGCGTCGTTTATTCCGGCGGCGGAGCGTTATTCGTTAATGCCAAGCATCGACCGCTGGGTAGTGCAAAATGCCCTTGCATTGCTCAACGACCGTTTGCGCCGAAACCAGCAAATTGGGGTATTTGCCATTAACCTGTCGGCCCAATCCCTGGATGATGAGAATTTTCTGGGGTTTGTCATCGATCAGTTTGATAAAACGCGTATTCCCGCGTCGCATATTTGTTTTGAAATTACCGAATCCACGGCAATATCCAACCTCATGAGTGCAACCCGTTTCATGTCTATTCTGCGCGGGATGGGCTGCCAGTTCGCGCTGGATGATTTCGGGCGCGGTTTTTCATCCTACGGTTACCTGAAAAACCTGCAAATTGACTATTTGAAAATTGACGGGTCCTTTGTCAGGGACCTGGCCAACGATCCCGTCGATCATGCCATGGTGGAATCCATTAATCAGATTGGTCATATCATGGGCGTTCAGACGATCGCTGAATTCGTTGAAACCCATGATGCCCTGGAAAAGCTCATCACTTTGGGTGTCGACCACGTCCAGGGTTACCAGTTGGGAAAGCCACGACCCATGTGGCATAGTTTCCAATCACCTCCGTCAAGTGGTAACATCCGATAACACCAGAGAATCTACACTCCCTGTTCAAAAATATAGCGTGCTAATAAAATAAAGGGCCGGCGGCGTTAGTTGCATGGCCCCGACAGTGGCGACGAACGCCATTGACGGAACGTCAATACAACAATCCAATCAAACTAGAATTCGAGTCAATCGGTCATTTGTCGAATATGCCAGCGAAAGCTTCCGAAATTAAATTGATGTCACGTGTTGCAGACGGCGAAGAAGCAGCATTTGCCCAGCTTTATAATTCGACCAGCGACCAGATTTACCGTTACCTGAAGAGGTTAACCGGTGACGTCGATACAACCGATACATTGTTGCTCCACACTTATCAGGACGCGTGGCAACTGGCGGATGACTATGACAAGAAACTGGCTCCTGTCAGTTGGCTGTTGTCCATTGCCCGGGACCTTGTATTAGAGTATGCAGGCGACGAAGAAAACGACGGCATCGATGATGGTCCTGCGGCGGAAATCGCCGCGTTTGACCGCCAAAAAGTTTTTATTAAAGCTATTAACTCCATACCCGTGGAGTCTCGGGATGCGCTCGCTCTGGTATTGATGCATGGTTATACTTATCACGCCATATCTGAAGTGATGGGTTTTAATATTGATGAAGTCAAATCCCGTGTATTTGAAGCCAAAACCCGGCTAAAAGAGAAACTCAAAGTTTACGGTATTAAAAAACACGAGGTATCCAAGTCGAATATTCTGCGCGAGCTGATCCCCCTCTATATCAACGGTGCTTTAGCGGGCAAACATAAAATTGCTTTTGAGAAATCCCTCAAAAATGATCCAAACCTGAAACAGGAATACATGGAGTTTTACGAGATCGAGGCTTATTTTGATCAGCTCAATACCGCCAGCCGCCAGCACCTAGACCAGCTATACCTCAATATTATTAATAGTCTCAGCGAGCCGGATGAGCCGGGCGGGGCGGATGTTGACGAAGCGGCGTCCTCGGAAACGAAAGTGGATTTCCTGCACGATATTTTATCATCGCCCCAGGTGGGTTGGGGGTTGGCTATCGTGCAATTTGCCATATTGGCGGTGGTTTTGATTTTTGTTGTGCCGCAAAAGTCTAATTCCGTAGAAGCCAATATTAGCGCAGCGCAACTGCTGCAGCAGACAACCGGAAGAAAAATTAATGTAATTTTTCGTGACGACGCAACACATCAACAGATTCGTGACCTGTTGTTGAAGCTGGACCTGCAAATGTTCAGCGGTCCTACCGATATCGGGCTGTATACGGTCTCGATTGACGGCAGTAAACAACTGGCAGAGGACCGGTTAAACAAGCTGCGCAATTCCGATATTGTTGTACTGGCTGATCTGGCCTATTAAGCCGATCAAAAACTATTGTTTTACCTCAACAATGGGACAAGATAATGCGTATACTCCATACTATGATTCGCGTGGGTGACCTGGAACGCTCTATTGAATTTTATACTCAGGTGCTGGGGATGAAATTATTGCGGCGTAAGGACTATCCTGATGGTGAATTTACTTTAGCGTTTGTAGGTTACGGCGACGAATCAGACAATACGGTTATTGAGCTCACATATAACTGGGATACTGAGCAGTATAATATTGGCGATGGTTTTGGGCACATCGCTATAGAAGTTAATGACGTTTACCAGGCTGCTGACAAAATTCGAGCACAAGGCGGAAAAATTATTCGGGATGCCGGACCCATGAATGCGGGTACAACGATTATTGCATTTGTTGAGGATCCTGACGGTTATCCTATAGAATTAATCGGCAAGAAAGACTAGTTGCAAAAACGGTAACGGTAAATTTCTACTCGTGTTTGCTGTTACTATTTGCCGCCAGGTTGCACCGATGAACGACTAGTTCGATAAAAATTATGGCGGGATTAGGCGTTATGCGTCTAACCTGCTTGTGCCGCCTCGGCGCCTGCAGCATTCATATTTCGATCTGCTTTTCGCTTGAGTTTTTGCTTGATCCAGTAATCGGCGCTGACATACCGGCCACCGCCCATAAAAAATAGCGCCATAAGCATAACAAAGTAGGTGGCTGCCCACTCAATGCCGTTGTTGGAAATCACAAAATTTCCGGTTTCTGTTAACCAATCATAGTGACCGTATTCCTGCAGCAGGGCTCGGGCTTTTTCCAACCGTGTTGCGGCTCCGTCAAGTGCGTCACAGTTGAACAGGCACATGGACTTGTCCGAAACCGCCTGCCAGCCATTTTTCCAGTGCACAGTGAACGTTGCAACCAACATGGTAATCATTAAAGGGATTGATGCCCAGCGTACTGCGAATCCCAGCAGCAACGCCACTGCGCCGCCTACCTCGGCGGAAGTAGCCAGAAAGGCCATCATTTCCGGCATAGGCAGTCCCAATCCCCACTCGGAGTTACCAAACCAGGCTGCGGTATCATCAAAGGAATGTAATTTGTTGGTACCGGCCAACCAGAATACAGGAAACAGGTACAGGCGTAATAACAGTGGTGCCATAAAGTCAGCCCGCCGCGTGGCATCCAGATAACCTTGTATTCTATAGATATAATTCGACATAAAATTACTCCAGCAACTTATGGGTACCTAAAATAATATCCCGTTTAAACCATTGCCGCATGGTCTGTAAACCGCCGGTTACTACGGCATCGGGATTGGGATGCTCCATTTCATCCGCTATTTGTAATAACAGTTGCATACCGTGCGCTTTCGTTTCACGTTGTTCATTTATTTTTAACAAGTCCAGTAGCTGTGCACTGACCGGCTTTAATTCCATAAACTGAACGTCATCCGCAAAATCCCGATAAACCACCAGGAAAGTTTGACCGGAACCGGCAGGATGGAAGTCCGGGCTGACCTTGTGTACAGGATATTGGTAGTGAAGTGGCCAGGTGAGCGGCGAGATTGCCGGCGCTTCGTCCAGCAGGTTTCCCTCTCTGTTAATGTCAATCAGTTTCGGTTCTTCATCAGCGACGCTTGCCGCTATTTCCATCCATTCATAATGTGCGAGTTCAAGGAGGTATTCCGGGTCGCCGGTTTGGGGGGAATGTTCAGATTGTAGAAACTGTAAAAATTCCTCCGCCAGTTTCATGAAAATTGGGGTACGGCATTTGTGATTGGCAATAAATGCTCTGACCATGGCGTGCCATTTTGATGGCGGTGTAATTTCCTTGAGTACTGGAAAGAAACTGGCCAGCAGATCCTCGATATTGTTAGAAACCAGTTCACGATAGACGGCCATACGTTGTTCTTCAATGCCGTCTGGAGTTTTATGATTTATCGGATCACGAATGGTTGCGGTGAATTCCAGCTGTGCTCGCTGAAACGCCGGAAGTTGATCGTGTTTAATTGAGGGGTTGTCAGGTAAAGTCATTTCTGTGCACTTGCCCTCGGTGCAGTACATTGTTGCCACAGCGATTGGATTTTATGAATGTTGCTAATTTCGCGAACCAATTCATTCATCGGTGGAATATTGAAATCCCGTTCCAGTAGGGTAGGGATAACCCCAAAATGCTCGTAAGCTTTGTGAAGTAACGACCAGACCGGGTCAACGATGCCGGAGCCGTGGCTATCAATAATCAAATCTGTGGTTTGCTGATAGTGACCGGCGATATGAAAATAACAGATACGCTGGGCAGGCATGGCCTTGAGAAAACGTTCGGCGTCGTAGCCATGGTTTATACTGTTCACATAGATGTTGTTGATGTCCAGTAACAAGTTGCAATCAGCTTTGTCCAGTACCGCGAGGATAAAGTCAATTTCATCCATTTCCATACCGGGAGCCGCGGTATAGTAGGAGGCATTTTCCATTGCGATGCGGTGGCCCAGGATGTCCTGTACCTGTTGGATACGGTTCGCGACATAGTCTACCGCTTGCGGTGTGAACGGGATGGGCATCAAGTCATAAAGGTGACCGTCATCACTGCAGTAACTCAAGTGTTCGGTATAGGTATCAATGCCATGAGTGTCCAGAAAGTGGCGAATATCTTTCACCAGTTCAATATCCAGCGGCGCCGGGCTGCCGATGGACAGAGACAGGCCATGCGTAACGAATGGGTGGCGTTCGGTTAATGCCCTGAATTGTTTTGCCATTTTGCCGCCCAATGTCATCCAGTTTTCCGGCGCTATTTCGAAAAAATTAATGGCCGGTGGTACACTTTGTTGCAGCGAGTCCAGCATGACCCGCCGCAGCCCCAAACCGGCGCCATTAACAGGAAATTGACGATTAAGATCAGGCATAGCCGTTGTTGTCCGTTAACCTACAGTTCATTGATATTATGTTTGTCTCGAACATGGCGCTTTATTTTTTGTTGTCACCGCATTTGGATTCGCCACAACTGCCATCCTTCTTTGTTTTCGCGACTTTTTTGGCTTTGTTGTCACCGCATTTGGATTCACCGCAACTGCCGTCCTTTTTTATTTTCTTGACGGGTTTTTTGTCGCCGCATTTGGATTCGCCGCAACTGCCATCCTTGTTTTTTCCCGTTCCGTCATGACTTGCAACCTTGTATCCGTAATCAAGGTCGGTGAAGCCAAAAGGATTGGAATCAGCGGATGTGGCAATTGTGGCGCTCAAAGTGCCCGCCAGTACTGTCGCTCCGATCGCCAAAGAAACTGCGTTTCGACGATGTTTCATATTGAATTCTCCTGATTGGTTGGTAAATACATAGTTCGGTTACATAGTGCCGTTAGTTGGATGTTTGTTACAGGGTGCGGGAAAAAATTTTCGGCGGTGATATAACTTGTTGCCGTGCTGGTTGTTTTAGGTGGGATAGCGTGAGAAATGAATTATGTGCGGTGTTTCGGCAACACTTGTACTCATGAGCTTATGGCAGTGGTGGGTGTGCCGGCGGGCACCAGTACGATGATTTATTTGTTAATTTTCGCGATGCACGTCAGGTAACTATTATTGTCAAACGGAATCTGGTTGCGTTGCACTTGCCAGATCATTTCCGCCAGGCATTCCATAATAAGATGTTCAACCTCATGAGCATCCTGATGAATTTCCAGTAAGCGCTGGTAATGATCCTTGATGCCGGGTGGCTGATTAATGCTGATCTGTTCCTTGATGGCGATATGCAGGCTCATATGCAAAAACGGATTGGTTTCGCCCATCTCCGGAAAATAATCTTTATCTCTCGATTGTTCGGGGTTTTCGAGCAATGAGTGATATTCCGGATGCAATAAAATCGCTTCCACGAACATGGCTTCAACGGGCTCCATCACCTGTTGCTTGCAGTGTTTTTCCCAGGCGGTGAAAAACATCTGCCGACTTTGATCGCGGTCGATGTCAAGCATAGTGGTTACCGTCAGTCATATATCTTACCTTTGTATTCACACAGGTCTTCGATGATACAAGCGCCGCAACGGGGTTTTCTGGCCACACAAGTATAGCGGCCATGCAGGATCAGCCAGTGGTGCGCGTCGTGTTTGAATTCATCCGGAACAAATTTTAATAGTTTTAGCTCCACTTCCACAACATTTTTGCCGGGCGCTATGTTGGTGCGATTGGCGACACGGAAAATATGGGTATCCACGGCGATGGTCGGTTCACCAAAGGCGGTATTTAAAATGACATTGGCGGTTTTGCGGCCTACTCCCGGCAGTTTTTCCAGCGAGACCCGGTCGTTAGGTACCTTGCCTTTATGCTCCTTGACCAGTATGTCGCAGGTCTTAATGATATTCTTGGCTTTGCTGTTATAAAGGCCAATGGTCTTAATGTATTCCTTAAGGCCTTGTTCTCCCAGATTCAGGATCTTGCGCGGCGTATTGGCAACCTTGAATAACCTGGCGGTTGCTTTATTAACCCCTTTATCCGTAGCTTGTGCCGAAAGTACTACCGCGATCAATAGTTCGAAGGGTGTTTTATAGTGAAGCTCCGTCCTGGGAGTGGGTGTGTGCTTTTTCAGGCGAGCGAAAATTTCATTACGTTTTTGACTGTTCATTGGTCGTTATTATGGTTATAGATAAACAAAATGTTTGATCAAATATACTGGTCTCTGGCCCAGGATCTTTAATGAGGCCGGGGGTGGTGACGTCATTTGTTTATCCCGGCCGACGTCCGGCGCTATTCGACAGCTTGGATATAAACCTATGAGCCAATGATAACGAATTTTTGGCCGTCAGTCCGGCGTGATTATGAAAACCCGGAAAAACAAGTGCTTGGTGCCCGTTACAGCGCCAAATGGTTAAAATTTTGTATTTGCTACCGACTTTGATGTACCGATTTTCTGACAGGGTTTTTATACACAACTGACCTGGGATGTTTGTGAAAAGGTTGGAAAATTGTCAAAAACCCGGCGCATACACCTTGTATTATAGATAACTAATTGAAATTAAAAGAATAATACATTTGCACGGATTGTAATCATTTTGTCACAAAACCGCGAATTACCGACCTGTGAGCCACTTATTCCTAAGGTTGCACACATAGTTATCCACAGCTTTTGTGGATAACCTGTCCGGCGGTGCTCCGATTATTAATACCGGTTTTAACCACTGTTTCCCAGTTGTGTTTCTGGTTAAATGCCTTCATTTTCTGGCTGTTAATTACTTATATCTTACTGGAATCGTTATTGCCCCGTTTTCAGGGTACCTTCGTGACACCTCCTGCAATGCCTTTCTATTCTGCCAACTTTGCGAATTGGTCGCCATTTGTACAGAAAATCTACTAAATATTTCAATTTAACAGCCGAAATAGAAACAGGATCACAGTCGGCGTGTTCCGCGCCGTGCTTTGTTTGCAGAAATGTAGCGCCCCGGGCGGGAACCTGCGTTCACGCTGTTCGTTGTGATAACGCCGGGTGGTTTGTACAGATGATGAGGTGGCGGGAACGCCTTGATTAAACGAAAAATGGAATCAACCCAAAGGTAGGTAATCATGAAGGGCATCGACGAGATCGTATCTGGCGGTACTATTAGCAGGTCTAGCCGCAGCAGGTCTAGCCGGTTTGCCGGCGGCCATGTTACAGAGCTGGTTGGGGCAGGATTGTTGTTTTCGCTTTTAATGCTGCTGTCGGGATGCGGTGGAGAAGATGCGTTTTCCGGAAGCACAACCAACTCAGGCAGTACCAGCACAACGACAACCACTAATCCTACAACAGGCGCGTCGGTTTCCAGTATTCAGTTGTTAACCAGTTCACCGTCGTTGGGCTCCAGTCCCACCGACAGCGTAGATATTAGTGCCATTGTCAAAGACACCAACAATAACCTGATGGATGGCGTCGACGTGGTATTCAGTTCCAACGGTGGGGATCTCACCGTGACACAGGGAAAAACGTCTTCATCCGGTGTAGCCACCGCGAACCTGACAACAGCCAGTGATCCCACGAATAGAACTATTACGGTTAACGCCGTGACCGGAAATGTCAGCAATTCCATTGCTATCGACGTTACCGGTACAACGCTTTCTATCAGTGGCGCGACATCGCTGGTATTTAATGACACAACTACACTGACCGTTACTGCAAAGGATTCAGACGGTCAGGGATTGATAAATCAGAATCTGTCAATATCTTCAGCGAACGGTAACACCTTGAGCGCGGCGACCATTACCACAGGTACCGGCGGACAAGCCACGGTGGACATTACCGGCAATCAAGGTGGTACGGACACTATTACGGTGACCGGTCTGGGTACCAGTGCCACGTATGACATTAATGTTTCCAGTGACCAGTTTACCTTTACTGCTCCCGCCACCGCGGATTTGCTCAATCTGGATATCGGTGTTTCCCACACGGTTACTGTTAATTGGAGTGCCAACAGCTTACCGCAGGCGGGGCAAAACGTAACGTTTTCCACGACGCGCGGTGCTATCTCGCCGTCAAACACGGTTGTTACCGATG
>JASFOJ010000130.1:0-13966 GCA_050116575.1 Gammaproteobacteria bacterium
CCGCTTTTTCAGCCAGGGCTTTTTCCAGCACCGGGGCGCTGTCGGTAAATACCCGATAACCGAACGGGCCCGCGATGTGTTCGATGTGGCGCGCCAGGGCCTGCAGGCGCTTGCGCATCAGTTTATGGTAATCGCGGCCCAGCGCGTAACGGGATACATAGGCCTGGCCGGGGCTGTCCAGCACAGCCTGGCAGGACTGGTCCGGTTCAGGCCAGTAATTGAGGGTGGCGCTGATAACGCGCACGGTACCCGGTTCCAGCTCGGCCGGGCGGCTGCGTTTGCTGCCGTGGCGCTGCATATAGTCCATTTCGCCGTGATAGCCGTTGCGCAGCCAGTCCATGAGGTGGGTTTCCGCCTCGGTCAATTTCGTGTCGGTGATGCCCACCTGCTGGAACCCTGATGCCTGGCCGTGGCTTTTGATATCATTGGCCAGTTGCTGCAGGTCAAGGTGTTGATAAGAAGACGATGTGTGTTGGGTCTGTGCCACGCTAATTGATCATTTTAAATGATGGCGGATTGCCAATCAGGCATTAATCCGGGTCATTGCCACGATGAACGGAATTGCAAAAAAAAATGAACCTATCGTTACCTACAACATTATACAGCGCGGAACAGGTTCGTGCGCTGGACCGTACCGCCATTGAGCAGTTTAACACGCCGGGTATGTCTCTGATGGAAAGGGCCGGTGCCGCCACCTTTCGGGCCATCCGCCGCCGCTGGCCACGGGGGCGGCGGATGGCGGTCTTTTGCGGCGGCGGCAACAACGGCGGCGACGGATTTGTGATCGCACGCCTGGCCCATGAACAGGGACTGGATGTGACCGTGCATTTGCTGGCAGAGCCGTCCCGGCTCAAGGGTGATGCGCGGCAGGCCTTTGACAAACTGCAACAAACCGCGGTGACTGTTAAGCCCTTTGATCCGGAGCTGGTGTTGCCGGAAAGCAGTGACCACCATAGCGCGGTGATTGTTGATGCGTTGCTGGGTACCGGCTTGAGCGGTGAGGTTAAGGACCGCTGGCGTACGGCCATTGAATGGATCAACCAGAGTAAGGCACAGCATCAATGCCATGTTGCCGCGGTGGATATTCCCTCCGGTTTACACGCTGATACGGGCAGCGTGTTGGGCATCGCGGTGCAGGCCGATTTAACGGTGACATTTATTGGGGTCAAGCAAGGCCTGCTTACCGGCGCCGGCCCCGATTATTGCGGTGAGCTTCGGTTTGATGATCTCGGCGTGGATGCGCAGGTGTATCAGCAGGTCGATAATTCCGCCAGGCGCATAACGGCAGGGGATATTGGTCGTTTGCTGCCGCCACGCGAAAAAGCATCGCACAAAGGCCGCTTCGGTCATGTGCTGGTGATCGGCGGTAATGCGGGCATGATTGGCGCGGCGCGCATGGCGGGAGAAGCCGCGTTACGCACCGGTGCCGGCATGGTCACGGTGGCGACCCGCCGTGAGCATGTGGCGGCCATTGTGGCCGGCTGTCCGGAACTGATGTGCCACGGCATAGAATCCGTGGACGAGTTAAAACCCCGGCTGCACGCCGCAACCTGTATCGCCATTGGCCCGGGACTGGGCCGGGATCCATGGGCCAGTAACATGCTCGGCGCGGTGTTAGAGTCCGACAAACCGTTGGTGGTGGATGCAGACGCCTTGAACCTGTTGTCACACGAACCGGTTCGGCGGGACAACTGGGTATTGACGCCTCATCCCGGCGAGGCGGGGCGGCTTTTAGGTGCCACCACTTCGCAGATACAGAATGATCGTTTTCACGCCGTCAATGCCATCCAGTCCCGGTACAACGGGGTGGCGGTATTAAAAGGCAGTGGTTCCCTGGTTTGTGACAGTCACGGTGCCATCAGTTTATGTGATGCCGGCAATCCCGGTATGGCCAGTGCCGGCATGGGGGATGTGTTAACGGGTATATTGGCAGCTTGCATCGCGCAGACGGACAACCTGGACGAATCGGCCAGGGTTGCCGTAATGATACACGCCGCAGCCGGTGACCGGGCGACGCAGGCGGGCCAGCGGGGACTGACGGCGACGGATTTGTTCCCCTTTATCCGCCAGTTGGCCAACCCATCATGAGCAGGGAATTGACACGTTTTTTGGCCGATGAAGCCGCTACCCTGGCCTTTGGGGGTCAGTTGGCCCGGCTTTTGTCGGCCGGTTGCGTAATCTATCTGCACGGGGAACTGGGCGCCGGTAAAACCACCCTGGTTCGTGGATTACTGCAGGGCCTGGGTTATGAGGGCCGGGTCAAAAGCCCCACCTACACCCTGGTGGAAAGCTATGAGTTAGCACCCGTACCAGTGTTCCATTTTGACCTTTATCGATTGGCGGATCCTGAAGAACTGGAATACCTGGGGATGCGGGACTATTTCAGCGGGTCATCGGTGTTACTGATTGAATGGCCCGAGCGCGGGGGCGATATGTTGCCGGCGGCGGACATTGACATCAATCTTGCTTATGAACATCAGGGGCGACGCCTCGTTTGCCGGGCAAACACCAACGCCGGGGTGACATGTCTCGAAGCGCTCAATGACAGTGACGATATCGAGCGCCAACGCTAAGTGATTGATTGTTAAAGTTAGCTGTGTTCCGGCGCGGGCGCCATTAACGCATCCGGGAGTGGTGAACACTGAGTTCCTGTCGCCAGAGGCTGGTAACCGCAACCCCTATGAAAGCTGAAAGATAAAATGAATCTTTTGCCGAGGCAGGTCAAAGCGACCGCTGTTGGAAGTCAGTATTGTTTTTAAAATGAAATACATGGCGTCGCCACGGTAAAAAATCCCGTTAATATTGCCACTTGAACCGGTTTCTTATGTTGTTACAATCACTTTTTCGTCTATCTTTATGTTAATAAACCGTTTCTTTGCGAGTGTGGTATGAGGGCGACAGCGGTTGAAGAACAATACACGGCAACCAGCGCGTTTGTAATAAACGTTTTATTAACCGTTTTGAATAAAGGGACCTACGGCCTGGTACCATGAAAAAACAACAAAGTTTACTGTTACTGTTGTTGCTCATTTTTCCCGTGCTGGTGCAGGCTACCCGCATCGAGGGCGTACGCATGTGGTCCGGCCCGGACGGTACCCGCGTTGTGTTCGACATTAACCGGCGGGTGGAACCAAACGTTTTTGTTCTTAAGGATCCCGACCGGGTTGTTATCGATTTAGAGAACACCGCATTTGCCGAACCGGTGACGGCGCTGGATTATAACGAGAGCCTGGTTAGCGGCATTCGCAGTGCCACTCACAATCAACATGACCTGCGCATCGTACTGGACATGAAGTCCGCGGTGATGCCCAACAGTTTTATTCTCAATCCCACGTCCCGCTATGGCCACCGCCTCGTTGTCGACCTGGAACCACTGCACCCGGCATCGGCCTCGCCGATACAACAGGCGCCTGAACGTACCACCACGCCGGCGGCGGTTCCACCAAGGGGAAGAAAGGTCGTGGTGGCTCTTGACGCCGGGCATGGCGGAGAAGACCCGGGAGCTATCGGCAGGCGTGGTAGCCGAGAAAAAGACATTGTGCTGGCCATTGCCCGCAAGCTCTATGCGTTGTTACAAAACCAGGATGGCATTACACCGGTCATGATCCGCGACGGCGACTATTACGTAAGTTTGCGCGGCCGTATACGTAAGGCGCGCCGGCAGAAAGCCGACCTGTTCGTGTCGATACACGCCGATGCATTTCGTAACGGCAGGGCGAAAGGCAGTTCCGTTTATGTGTTGTCGCAAAAAGGCGCCAGTAGTGAGGCGGCGCGTTGGCTGGCGGCGTCTGAAAATAACGCGGATCTAATCGGCGGTGTCAGTCTCGATGACAAGGACGACGTACTGGCATCCGTGTTACTGGATTTATCACAAAACGCAACGCTGGCAGACAGCATTAATGTTGGCCAGAAAGTCCTTGGTGAACTGAAGCGGGTGGGAAGCGTGCATAAATCGCACGTAGAGCATGCCGGATTCGTGGTGTTAAAATCTCCCGACGTGCCGTCAATCCTGGTGGAAACCGGCTTCATTTCCAATTGGCGGGAAGAGAAACTGCTGCGCAGCCGGCGCCATCAACAACGCATCGCACAGGCTTTGTTTAAAGGGATCAGGCACTATTTAATAACGAACCCACCGGCCGGATCGCAGCTTGCCATGCAGCGTAAACGGCGCCATCAGGTCGTAACCGGCGATACCCTTTCCAGTATTGCCAGGCAGTACCGTATCAGCACCCACCGCTTAAAAGCAGTAAACGGGCTCAGTGGCGACACTATAAAAGTAGGTCATACCCTCATTATTCCTCAGGTTGGTGGCAGTTAACGCCACGCTTGTGCCATAATCAATGGTTCCGATCCGGTTCATGTAACCAAACTTACGGTTTTATTGTCATTTGTAACTTTCCTACGTTTGAGGTTGATCCAAACGACCATGTTTGTGCAGCAAAAACAACGTTGTACCTATCGTTTCTGCCGCCGATGTATTTTCGGTTTGCTGATACTGATATTGCCCGTTAGTATAAGTGTCGCCGAAACTGTTCCAAGTTACAAAATCGGCGTATTGGCATTTCGTGGTGAAGATAACGCTATGGGACGCTGGCAGGCGACGGCGGATTATCTAAACCGGCAGATCGAGGATGCCCGCTTTGTTGTGGTGCCAATGGGGCTGGATCAACTGCGCCGCGCAGTGGAACAGCAGTCTGTTGATTTTGTGCTTACCAATACCGGTCAATACGTTGAGTTTGAAGTGTTTTACGGGGTGTCGCGTATTGCCACGGTTAAAAATAACATCGACGGTGTGCCATCGACGTTGTTTGGCGCTGTCGTGTTTACGCGGGCGGAGCGGGACGATATCCGCACTATTGAGGATATCAAGGGCAAGCATTTTATGGCGGTCAAGCGCACGGCCTTCGGCGGGTTTCAAATGGCATGGCGCGAAATGCTCAGGCACGGAGTCGACCCCTTTACCGATCTTGCCAGCCTGGAATTCAGTGGCTTTCCCCAGGACAACGTTGTTTATGCCGTCAAAGACGGAACCGTGGATGTCGGTACGGTGCGCAGTGAGACACTGGAACAAATGGACCGGGAAGGCAAAATTGATCTTAACGACTTCAAGGTTCTGGAACCTAAACACCATCCCGCTTATAAGATGTTACACAGCACACCGTTGTACCCGGTGTGGCCGTTTGCACGCCTCAAGCATACCTCACGGGTGTTGTCGGAACGGGTGGCCAGCGCGCTGCTGCGTATGCCCGGCGACAGCGAGGCGGCCAGGGCAGCCCATATCATGGGTTGGACGATTCCGGTGGACTATCAACCGGTGCATGAACTCATGCGTGAGCTGCGGGTGGGCCCCTATGCCGGTTTAGACCGGCCCAGCTGGAAGCAGTTGGTGGGGCGCTATTGGCTATTATTAACCGTTACCGCAATAGCGTTACTGTTGTTAACGGTCCTGACCCTGGGCTTGCGTACCACGAATCGTAAACTGCGGCATGCCCAGGCGAAGCTGCAAAACCAGCAGTGGGAACTGGTTGACACGGTTCATGCCAGAACGGCGGACCTGGTGGTCATGCGGGATCAGGCACTGGAGGCCAGCGAAGCGAAAAGCGCCTTTTTATCCAAAGTCAGCCATGAATTGCGGACGCCATTGAACGCCATTATTGGCTATACGGACATTATGGTGGAACAGCTCAAGGATAACACCGGAAAAATAGACCTCAAGGATATGGAAAAGGTGCACAAGTCGGCGGTGCATTTGTTTAGTATCATTTCCGACCTGCTTGATTTTACCCGTCTTGAACACGGTACCGCACGCCTGGCCAATGACCGCTTCAGTATTTCCAAATTAACCGCTGACGTCATGTCGCGGCTGCAAGTGGCGGCGCTGAAAAATGGAAATCATCTCGAATTGCGCAATCACCTGACGGTGGACCTGGTTGAAACGGACAGGCGGCATCTGCAAAATGCCCTGGAACACGTGTTGGACAATGCCTGCAAATATACCAGTGAAGGTACTATTACCCTTGATATTGAGCAGCAACCCCTCAAGGCCGGGACATTGCTGAACTTTCGCGTCTGCGACAATGGTATCGGGATTTCTCCCGAGCAACAGGAACGTATCTTTAATGTGTTTGTCCAGGGAGACGATTCGGCGACGCGGCGCTTTGACGGGCTGGGGCTAGGACTGGCCAAAAGCCGTGGTTATTGCCGGCTAATGGGGGGCGATATCACCTTAAAAACCGAACCAGGCAAGGGGTCGGAGTTCACCATATCAGTGCCGGTCCAGGTGGTTGCGCCCACCAGTTGCCTGGAAACCCAGTGAATTGTCACCCTTTAGGTCAATACCTTCACACTCCCGCCCGCCTATCTCGTTGACTCGTAGCCGCTTTTCTCTTTGTTTTTTCCCCAAACTTCGATGCTATAATAGCGCTCGCGTCAGGTGGTCGTTGCGAGGTCATAATCGCGCAGATTATTGCCGGTTAGCCGAAACATTGCACCCTGGCCCATGGTTGAGAGCCTGGACAGAGAACCGCCGGTCCATGCAAACTCGGTAGCAGTAAAACAGCGGCAGCAGAACAACCCAGATACGATTTATGGCAGACCCTGATATCATTGAAGCGATCGAAACGCTGCAACATTCCCAAAGCAACATAAAAATCTATACCGCCATTCCCATGGGCGTGCTGATGATTCTCTATTTTTTCAGTTACGCTACCCTGATCGATATGGGTATGTACGGTATCCTGGCATTTGAGGTGATCACCACGGTGTTGTTTGTCCTGGCGCTCATTTACCTTAACCAGGTTTCATTTAAATTACTGAAGTTCCGTTACCGGAACAAATCGCCTTACAACGACGTTCTTTCTTGCATTAGCTATTCGGATTTGTCCGGCGATGCGAATAAAGTGTCGCAAACCATTGCAAGCCGGCGCCAGCAAACAGCCGGGTAGAGAGTAGAAAATATAATGCTTGACCCCAATAAAAAATACGTCGGTATTCACAACGATAGCTACGGCGGCATGACGCCCACAGGGTCCATCATCAAGGATGCATGGTTATTCGAGATATTGTCCGAATCGGAAACCTGTGAAGGCTGGAGCGCCGGGCAACTTCAGGAGCTTTATGAAAAAGTTTATGCCGCCTGGGAGCCGTATGGGCACATGATCAGCCTGTTACCGGATGATTTAAAGGAAAGGCATCGTAAAATACACGACGCGGCGGTTGAGAAAGCGCGCCAGTTAGGCTGGGATCCCGACCTGTCCGACGAATCTTGAGTACAGCGATTGCAGTCATGAATTCCTGTATAGCAGATAATATATCGCCTGTAGATAGCTAGACGGTTTAGCACAACCTGTTAATTTCGCCGATTGCCGGATTATGAAACCTGTGGTGAATGTCCTCAACCCACGCTATATGCCAACGGCTCTGAAAACCGTGTCACGTTCTGACTGAACGCAGTATACCCATAACATGTCAAACACACTGCAACGATCCCGTATCCAGGTACTGTCAACACATTTGGCCAACCAGATTGCCGCCGGTGAAGTGGTTGAGCGGCCGCTGTCCGTCGTGAAGGAACTGGTGGAAAACAGTCTTGATGCCAATGCCGATACCATCGACGTGGAAATCGACCAGGGCGGTACCAGGCTGGTGCGTATCAGGGACAACGGCGATGGTATTCACAAAGACGATTTACTCATGGCGCTGCAGCGTCATGCCACCAGCAAAATAAAAAGTCACGACGATTTGCAGCAGGTGCACAGTCTGGGATTTCGCGGCGAAGCGCTGCCCAGCATTGCGTCGGTGGCCAGGGTGGATTTGCGATCCCGTTACCGCGATGAAGACCATGCCTGGCGCGTCCAGTGTGACGGCAAGGATCAACTCAGTGAACCGGAACCGGTCGCTCAATTGCAGGGCACAACCATTGAAGTGCGGGATTTGTTTTTTAACACGCCCGGGCGACGCAAGTTTCTTAAAACCGAAAAGACGGAATTCAGCCATATTGAGTCCAGCTTGAAACGCCTCGCATTAAGCCGCTTTGATGTGGCGTTTTCGCTGGCGCATAACCAGCGTACGGTGTTCAAGCTTCCCAAGGCATCGACTCCGGAATTACAGTTACAGCGTATTGGTCAAATATGCGGCAAGGGTTTTACCGAGCAATCGTTGCAAGTGGATTTTACCGCCGGTGCACTTCGGTTGTGGGGCTGGATTGGGCTGCCGACGTTTTCGCGGAGCCAGGGGGATATGCAGTATTTCTATGTCAATGGCCGGGTGGTAAAAGACAAAGTGGTGTCGCACGCCATCCGCCAGGCCTATCAGGATGTGCTGTTCCACGGCCGCCATCCCGTTTATGTATTGTACCTGGAGCTGGATCCTGCGTTGGTGGATGTCAATGTTCATCCCACCAAACACGAGGTGCGGTTTCGCGACAGCCGTTCCATTCATGATTTTATTTACCGCGTTGTGCATGATGCCATTGCCGGGGCGGTGCCCGGTACGCCGGCCGGCGATAATGCCGCGGATGCGGCCGGCCGTTCAACTGTCGACTTTGCTGTTCATCAACCGTCATTGGCGGCAGGCGGGGAATCGGCACGGTCAGGGTCGACGCCGCCAATGTTCCGTCAACAGCAATCCATGCCGTTAAAAGTCAAGGAACAACTGGAAAACTATGCGGCATTGTACGGACAGCTTGACAGCACGAGCGATGATTCGCACCCCGGTGAGGAACAAACCATGCCGCCGCTGGGCTTTGCCGTGGCGCAGCTGCAGGGTGTTTATATACTGGCTGAAAACGCCAACGGGCTGGTGATTGTTGATATGCACGCTGCCCATGAACGCATTACCTACGAGCGACTTAAAGAATCCATGCAGAAAAACAGTGTACGATCGCAGCCGTTGCTGGTGCCGCTGAGCATGGTAGTGGCGGAAAGCGAAGTGGCCCTGGCGCAACAGCATCAACCGGTGTTCGAGTCGTTGGGGTTCGTGGTGGACGCCATGGGTAAGGATACGTTGGTGGTCCGTGAAGTGCCATCCATTTTACGCGATGCCGACATTGAATCCCTGGTGCGGGATGTACTGGCGGATATTGCCACACACGGCGATAGTCAGCGCATTCGGCAACAAATTAACGGTATCCTGGCGACCATGGCATGCCACGGATCGGTCCGGGCCAACCGCAGGCTGAGCATTCCTGAAATGAACAGCCTGCTGCGGGATATGGAACGCACTGAACGCAGCGGCCAATGTAACCACGGCCGGCCCACCTGGATTCAGCTTGACATGACGCAGCTGGATAAATTGTTTCTAAGAGGGCAGTAGTCGCGTCGGCTGTACCAAGACACGCCGCTGTTGCGCCCGCCATGACTGATACTCATCTTTCCTCCGTTGCACCAGCATCGCATCCCGGCGACGGGGACCTCGCCGTACTTCCGCCAAACGCCGGCGCCAGGTTTACCTGGAAACAGATTTTTCACAATGCCTGGCAACACAAAAAGCAGCTGTTGTCTGCCAATATAATCGCCGTTCTGGCGGTTGCGGTGAGCGTGCCCATTCCGCTGCTGATGCCGTTAATGGTTGATGAAGTATTGCTGGACAAGCCCGCCACGCTGGTGGCCGTGACGTCCAGCCTGTTTCCCGACAGCTGGCACGGCCCGGTGTTGTATATCCTGTTTGTGTTGTTGTTAACGTTGGCGCTGCGCCTTTCCATGATGCTGCTGGGGGTGTGGCAGGCGCGCAAGTTTACCCTGGTGGCCAAGGACATCACCTATAAAATTCGTCATGCCATATTGATGCGGTTGCAAAATGTATCGATGTCTTCCTTTGAAACCATGGGCAGTGGCAGTGTCACGGCTCACCTGGTGACCGATGTCAATGCCATTGACGAGTTTATCGGCGGTACTATCAGTAAAGCGATAGTGGCGGTATTGAGCATCGTGGGCATTGCCGCCGTTTTACTGTGGATGCACTGGCAAATTGCCCTGTTTATTTTATTAATGAACCCGCTGGTGATTTATTTCACCGTGGTGCTCGGCAAGCGGGTTAAGAAACTCAAAAAAAATGAAAACTCCGCCATTGAAATCTTCCAGCAATCACTGGGCGAAACGCTGGATGCCATACAGCAAATACGCTCGGCTAACCGCGAACGCCATTATCTGCGGGACGTGATGGAAAAGGCCCAGGCCATAAAAACCCATTCGGCGGAATTTGCCTGGAAAAGCGATGCCGCCAACCGGTTTTCTTTTGGCGTGTTTTTGTTTGGGTTCGATACGTTCCGCGCCATCAGCATGTTAATGGTGGTGTTTTCCGATTTAACCGTGGGGCAGATGATGGCGGTATTTGGCTATTTGTGGTTCATGATGGCCCCGGTGCAGGAATTGCTGAATATTCAATATGCCTTTTATGCGGCCAAGGCGGCACTGGCCCGTATTAACGCCCTGGTGGATCTACCACTGGAACCGCAATACCCGCACCGTAAAAATCCATTCCAGGGCAAAAATACCGTGGCGGTGCGTGTTGAGAATGTCTCTTTCAGTTATCAGCGTTCCGCGGCTTTTCATCGCGACGAGGCCAGTCTGGTGTTAAAAGACGTCAACCTGGATATTGCCGCCGGTGAAAAAGTGGCCCTGGTGGGCGCCAGCGGCGGCGGCAAAACGACGCTGGTGCAGGTGATTCTGGGTTTATACGCCCCGCGGCAAGGGCGGTTGTATTTCGACGGGGTGCCGGTGACCGATATCGGCCTGGACGTGGTGCGAGAGAATGTGGCCACGGTATTGCAGCATCCGGCGCTGTTTAATGATACAGTACGCATCAACCTGACGATGGGGCAGGCGTTTTCCGACGAGCAGTTGTACCAGGCGCTGGATATCGCGCAATTGCGGGAAACCGTCGACGCGATGCCGTACCAGCTGGACACCGTGATCGGCAAACAGGGCGTGCGCTTATCCGGCGGCCAGCGCCAGCGCCTCGCCATTGCCCGCATGGTGCTGTTAAATCCCCGGGTGGTTATCCTGGATGAAGCCACCTCGGCGCTGGATACCGAAACGGAATCGAAACTGCATAAAGCCATGACGACGTTCCTGGCAGGAAAAACCACCATCATCATCGCGCACCGGTTAAGCGCGGTGAAACAGGCCGACCGTGTATACGTATTCGATGATGGTCATATTATCGAACAGGGGGCACACGAAGAATTATTGAAAAATGATGGCTTGTACAGCCGCTTATACGGCAGAAGCCAGCACTTGTAACATTAGGCGCACAATAATAAATACCGCCGGGACAATACGATAAGAACGGATTAATTGGTAAAAGAGACATGACAGCAGAACCCGCACAGCAAAAACAACAAGAACCTCTGGTCAGGATTCAGGTAGACGAATGTGAAGTGACGTTGTTGGGCACGGCACATATTTCCAAAGCCAGTGCCGACAAGGTTCGCGAATTGTTGCAATCCGGCGATTACGATTGCGTCGCCATTGAACTGTGTTACAGCCGTCACCGGTCCATTATCGACCCCGACGCATTGGCGAAAATGGACCTGTTCCAGGTTATTCGCGAAGGCAAGGCCACCATGGTGGCAGCCAGCCTGGCGCTGGGTGCTTTTCAGCAGCGCATGGCGGAAAAACTGGATATTAAACCCGGTGCCGAAATGCGCACCGCCATTGCAGTGGGTGACAGCCTGAAAATGCCCGTGTTGTTGATTGACCGCGAAATTGGCACCACCCTGAAACGGGTATACCGCCGCGTGGGTTTCTGGCAGCGAATGAACCTGATTGCCGGTTTAATGGTCAGCGTCGTGTCGCGGCATGAAGTGAGCGAAGATGAAATCGAGCGGTTAAAGGAAGGCGATATCCTGGAATCGACCTTTGCGCAATTTGCCGAAGAAGCTAAAGAGTTATATACGCCCCTGGTGGATGAACGCGATAAGTTCATGGCAGCGCGTATTAAACAGGAAGTGCGTAAAGGTAAGCACCGTCATATGCTTGCCGTGATCGGCGCAGGTCACCTCAAAGGCATCGCCCATTATCTGCAACATTGGGATGATTCCATTTTGCAGGACAACCTGTACAACGAAGAAAGCGGCCGTCAGCTGCGGCCACCGGCATCTCCGGCTTTACTGGGGGAATCGGCTGCTGCTGCTGCGCCGAGCAATGAAAGCCCCGAGCCGGTTGCCGTCATTAACCATTTCAACTATATCCCCCCGTCCAGTAAATGGCCCAAGGTTATACCGTGGGTCATTGTAGCTTTGATACTGGTGGGCTTTGGTCTGGGGTTTTCGCGCAGTTCCGACTTTGGTTGGCAACTGGTTTCCGACTGGGTCGTTATCAATGGTGGCCTGGCGGCTATCGGGGCCCTGCTTGCACTGGCGCACCCGATCACCATTGTTGGCGCGTTTCTGGCGGCGCCCCTGACATCGTTAAATCCCACCATCGGCGCGGGCATGGTCACAGCGGCCATTGAGGCAGCTGTACGCCGGCCCAAGGTGGAGGATTTCAGCCGTTTGCGCTCTGACACCACCCATATCCGTGGCTGGTGGTCTAACGGTGTTACGCGCATTTTGCTGGTATTTCTGTTCAGTACCCTGGGGTCGGCCGCGGGTACCTACCTGGCAGGTTTTCGTATATTCGAGCGGTTGGCGCATTAATTACTGCTGTCGCAGACATTTCCGATTTCCCTCTTTTTATATCTTGCACTTGCACCGTTGCGTGGGTGATTCCCGTGTAATATGGTTAAATATTGCCCAGTTATCATTGAGTAATTCACCAGGCCAATATCGCGCAAGCCAATACCACAAGTGTGACCTGTGACCGAATCTACCGCTATCAGGGGCACACGATACCTCCAAACCCTATTGACCTCCCGCGATTTGGGAGTATAATCCCAAATTAGGATTTGGGAAAAAAATCCCAAACGCTATACGCAATGAGTACAATGAATTCACAAAATGCGCTTTATGCTGCGGTTTTCAAATTGCTACGCCCCTTATGCCGGGCGTTGTTACGCAATGGCGTGGCTTACGGCGAGTTTGCGGATATCGCCAAGCGAGCGTATGTCGATATAGCCATGAAAGAATTCGAAGTCCCCGGAAAAAAACCCACCATATCCCGCGCTTCAACGATTACCGGTTTGTCACGCAAGGAAATCAAGCGGGTCATGGGCATTGCAGAGCGGCAGGACCAGAACCTGACGGTGCGCTACAACCGCGCCGCCCGGGTCGTCTACGGCTGGGTTCATGATAAAGCCTACGCAGATGAACGCGGCGAGACGGCCGATTTGCCGTTTGAAAATGCCGATCCGTCATTCAGCTCACTGGTCAAGGCACACAGTGGTGATGTGCCGCCCAGGGCTATTCTGGATGAACTGCTGCAAGTGGGCGTGGTGGATAAAACGCCGGAAGGCAACATACGGTTGCTGGCTCGTGCCTATATTCCCAAGCACGGTGAAGCCGAGAAACTGGCGTTGCTTGGTCGTGACGTCGCAGGATTGATTACCACAATGGATCAAAATATTCACGGTGTTAACGACAAACCTTTTTTCCAACGTAAAGTGTTTTACGACAATTTGCCGCAAGAAGCATTACCAAAACTACAAGCCTTATTGGCGGACAGGGGTCAACAACTGCTGGAGTTTCTTGACCAATGGATGGCGGAGCACGATCGGGACGTGAATCCGGAGGTCAAAGGAACGGGACGCAAGGCAGCAGGCATCGGTGTTTATTATTTTGAGGAAGAGATTTCCGAGGAGAACGTGCAATGACCCCCTGGTTTAAACGGCATTTAACGATAGGTATGGCCACGCTGGTGCTGCTGGCGGCTTGCAGCAGCGGCGGTGAATCGGGAACCGGTTTACAGCCCAGTCAAACTACCGTGGGCGAAATTTCAGGATTCGGCAGTATTTTTGTCAACGGGGTTGAATTCAATACCGACAACGCCGCCGTGACCATCGATGGCCTGGCCTCGGGTGAAGCCAATCT
>JASFOJ010000131.1:0-13959 GCA_050116575.1 Gammaproteobacteria bacterium
CGCAACATGTATGACCCGGAACTACTCGCGTCGCAGGACCTGGTCTATTACGGCATTGGCCGCGGCCAATCTATCAAGCGTTAGAACGATCCTTTTGTATCTTTATAGGCAGGTGTAGCATGTTTGACTTGGCAACAACAAAAATCGGCGTCGTGGGTCTGGGTTATGTCGGTCTTCCGCTGGCAGTGGAATTCGGCAAACATTATGAAACCGTTGGTCTTGATATTAACGCCAAACGGATCGGCGAACTCAACAACCATATTGACAGCACCCTGGAGGTGGAACCGGAGGAATTAAAACAGGCCACCAAAATTCGTTATACCGCCGATACTGATGACCTGAAAACGTGCAATGTCTATATAGTCACCGTCCCTACACCCATCGACAAAAACAAACGCCCGGATCTTTCGCCGCTGCAAAGCGCCAGTCACACGGTAGGTAAGCTCATTGGTAAAAATGATGTCGTAATCTTTGAATCCACCGTGTATCCCGGGGCCACCGAGGAAGTCTGCGTTCCCATTATTGAGCAGGAATCCGGCCTGACCTACAACCAGGACTTTTTTGCCGGCTACAGTCCCGAACGCATCAACCCCGGTGACAAAGAGCACCGGGTAACCAGCATCCTGAAAGTCACTTCCGGTTCCACGCCAGAAGTTGCCGATTTTGTGGATGCACTTTATAAGAGTGTAATCACCGCTGGAACTCATAAGGCCAGCAGTATCCGGGTGGCCGAGGCAGCCAAAGTCATCGAAAACACCCAGCGCGACGTCAACATTGCTCTCATCAATGAACTGTCGCTGATCTTTAATCGTTTGGACATCGATACGTTGGAAGTTCTGGAAGCGGCCGGGACCAAATGGAACTTCCTGCCGTTTCGCCCCGGGCTCGTGGGTGGTCATTGCATTGGTGTTGACCCTTATTATCTCACCCATAAGGCGCAGGAAATCGGCTACCACCCGGAAATCATACTGGCCGGTCGACGAATCAACGATGATATGGGCCCGCAGGTGGTACAGCGGGTGGTGAAAATCATGACCCAGCGCCGCATCCACGTCGACTGCGCCAACATTTTGATTATGGGATTAACGTTCAAGGAGAACTGTCCCGATCTGCGCAACACCCGTGTCGTTGATATTATCGAGGAACTGCGGGACTACAACGCCAATATTGACGTCTACGATCCCTGGGTCAACGCTGAAGAGGCACAACACGAATACGGCATCACACCGATACCGCAACTGCAGCAAAACCATTATGACGCGATTATTGTTACCGTAAACCACAAACAGTTTTATGACATGGGCGCTGACAACATTCGCAAGCTGGGTAAACCGCACGCCGTCTTGTTTGACGTGAAAGCGATGTTTCCACGGGAAGCGGTTGACGGCCGATTATAGCAACGCAAAGGCGCAGCGACGCAGGCATTAATTGGGATTTAAATTAACCTGCAATGGGTTTTCATTTTTATCAAGAAACAGCAAAAAGTAACGCTCGTTTACATTGGCAATGGTGGCGTTTATACCGCACGACGCCAGTTTTTTTTCATCTTGCGCCTTGGCTCCTTGGCGTTCAAATGCAGCATTCGCAATCCCATAGATTTTTGGAACTAGTCATATAGCTTAATACCCTACAAAGGTTAATAGGAAAATGAAAATACTGATCACCGGCACCGCCGGATTTATTGGCAACAAGTTGTCGCAACGCTTGTTGGAACGGGGTGATGAAGTCATCGGCGTCGACAACGTCAATGATTATTATGATCCCTCACTCAAGGAAGCGCGGCTGGCGCTGATCAAGGACAATCCGGCGTTCAGCGAAGTGCGTATCAGTATTGAAGATCGCCCCGCCATGGAAGAGACCTTTCGCAAGTATAAACCTCACCGGGTCGTGAACCTGGCGGCCCAGGCCGGTGTGCGTTATTCACTGGAAAACCCCCATGCCTACGTCGACAGCAATATCGTCGGTTTTACCAACATTCTGGAAGGCTGCCGCCATCATGGTGTTGAACACCTGGTTTATGCATCCAGTAGTTCGGTTTATGGGTCCAACACCAATATGCCCTTTTCCGTGCATCACAATGTCGACCATCCAGTGAGCCTGTACGCCGCCAGCAAAAAAGCTAACGAGTTAATGGCACACACCTACAGCCATTTATATCAACTGCCCACCACTGGTCTGCGGTTTTTTACTGTTTATGGGCCCTGGGGACGACCGGACATGGCGCTGTTCCTGTTCACTAAAAACATCCTGGCAGGCAAACCCATTGACGTTTTTAATTACGGCAATCATAAACGGGATTTCACTTATATTGATGATATCGTGGAAGGCGTCATTCGAACCCTGGATCATACCGCAGAGCCCAACCCGGATTGGAACAGTGATTCACCGGATTCGGCAACCAGCAAAGCGCCATACCGCCTGTACAATATCGGTAACAACCAGCCAGTGGAGCTGATGCACTATATTGACGTGCTGCAGGATTGCCTGGGCAAAAAGGCTGAACTGAACATGCTGCCGTTACAACCAGGCGATGTACCGGCTACCTATGCTGACGTGCAGGACCTGGTAAACGACGTGGGCTATAAGCCCGATACCAGTGTCGAAGACGGTATCGCCCGCTTCGTGGAATGGTATCGCGATTTCTATCAGGTTTGATCGAATCTTTCGTCACGCTTGTTGCTGCCCACTCATAGATCTTAAAAATCTTGTGGTGCAGCAGAAGGTGCGCTGAACACCATAAAAGTCTACAATATCACACCAGTTGGTCTACCTCCTGACGGCCAGGAAACGGGATACAGTCTCCACGGATTGTAACAACGAGATCGGGAATAGTCTGTTGCTTGTTCCATTGTTGCATGATTTGTTACACATGAGTTTCCACTATGATGGCTTTTTGCTATTGTTGATGCTCGTTATTGTTGCCAGGGTTGTAACCACGGCTGTAACAATAGTTGTTCACTATACACACAACGCCCGTGCTTTTCGGTCCGACAGATTTGTCGGCAAGTTTTTGTCATCTACTTAACCGAATCGTCATAACGGCCGTTGCGAACAAACCGTTATCGTACCAACGGATCAATTCAAAACCTACAAAGCCAAACCAATAATATTGAGAAATCCATGACGAGTTTGCTGAATCATCGAATATTGTCCCTGCTAAGCCTGGCGTTAATGCTTTTTTCCGGCGTCGCCGTCGCCCAGGAAAACAGCGGGCATTTCGCCATTGACCTGACCACCAGCGCCATCGGCTATACCGCTATTGCCATCTTCGTCCTGGCTTATCTGCTGGTCATGCTCGAAGAATTTATACACCTGCGAAAATCAAAACCGGTCATCCTGGCAGCGGGTATTATCTGGGCCATGATTGCCTCGGCGTATGTCAACATGGGTGACAGACATACCGCGGAAGAAGCCGTCCGCCACAATATTCTCGAGTTTGCTGAACTGATGCTATTTCTGCTGGTGGCGATGACATATATTAACGTTATGGAAGAGCGCCGCGTGTTTGACGCGCTGCGCGCCTGGCTGATTTCGCGAAATTATACCTATCGTAAATTATTCTGGCTCACGGGAACCCTGGCGTTTTTTATTTCACCCGTCGCCGACAACCTGACGACCGCATTGATAATGTGCGCGGTGGTCATGGCGGTGGGTGCACACAACGCGCGCTTTGTCGGCTTATCGTGTATTAACATCGTGGTGGGAGCCAACGCCGGTGGCGCTTTCAGTCCGTTTGGCGATATCACGACACTCATGGTCTGGCAAAAAGGCATTATCGAGTTTGGGGGGTTTTTCCTGTTGTTTGTTCCCGCGGTGGTCAATTTTGTCGTACCCGCCCTGATTATGCAGTTCGCCATTCCCAACGAGTCGCCTCCCCCCGCCGAAGAAACGGTTATTATGAAACGGGGCGCTCGCCGCATCATACTGTTATTTATATTAACCATCATGACCGCGGTCAGCTTTCACAATTTTCTGCACATGCCGCCCATGCTGGGCATGATGACGGGTCTGGCCTATTTACAGTTTTTCAGCTTTTATCTTAAAAAGTCCTACCCGGTTCATGAATCCCTGGTCTCCAACCCCGTGCACAATGAAAAAATCAAGGACGACAAGCATTATGATATTTTTCATAACGTGGCGCGCGCCGAATGGGATACCTTGCTGTTCTTTTTTGGCGTGGTGCTATGTGTGGGCGGCCTGGGCTTTATCGGCTATCTCGCCCTGGCATCACACGTTATGTACGTGCAATGGGGAGCGACATACGCCAATGTCACGGTAGGACTGCTGTCCGCGGTGGTCGACAATATTCCCGTCATGTTCGCTGTGTTGAGTATGGCGCCGAATATGCCGGAAGGTCAGTGGTTGCTGGTAACGTTAACGGCCGGTGTAGGCGGCAGCCTGCTGTCCATCGGCTCCGCGGCTGGTGTTGCCTTAATGGGGCAGTCCAAGGGCCGGTATACGTTTTTCGGCCACCTGAAATGGACACCGGTTATTGCCCTGGGTTATGCAGCCAGTATTATGGTCCATATGTGGATCAACAAAGCGGTATTTTAAGTTAACTACACCTCGTATCTTTTTGTTAATAATGGGGTTTTTATCTAATATTGCGATCCAATAAACTGGTTTCGTAAAAGCCGTTAAGACGTTGATATAATAGAATATAATGAATATTGCCGCAGGCTACCTGGCAGTGAGGTTTGCCCGGGTTATTATCATTTTCGGTGGTACGGATATCAAAAATCCATGTTAAGTTTAAAGTTTTTGCGCTATCCGGCCGCTACGCTCTCTAGATAGGCCTGTATTTTACTTACTTTGTCAATAACTTAGACAAAACTCCAAAACCGCGTTCTCCACCACGGGAGGTTGGAACCATGAATTATTGTTCCGATACTTTTCGCTTTGCCATTGCTTTACTGACTTTAATTATTTTGCCCATTTCGGCAATCGCCGAAACATCCCCCAAGTCTATCGAAGGCAGTACCATTGTCACCGCGGAAGGATTTATTGAGCTGGTTGACAGCATTCCCGATCTCATCGTTGTCGACTCGCGCATACGCGGTGATCGCAAACAGGGATATGTTGAAGGCTCCGTCAGCCTGCCAGATGTGGAAACCAATTGTGACACCCTGGCCAAAATCATCCCCAAGAAAACATCTCCTACCCTGTTTTATTGCAACGGGGTCAAGTGCGGACGTAGCGCGAAAGCGGTAAAAATTGCGCTTAGTTGTGGTTACAGCAATATCTACTGGTTCCGCGGCGGATTTGAGGAATGGCTGGCAAAAGGTTATCCGTACCTGCAGGAATAACAGCAACTACATTCACACCGATCACACAAATCCTCAGCATCCATGTCTCTTTATCGATCGTCCATCCGCACCAGTCTTGGATTGACTGTATTGATTATGGGGCTGCTTGGTGTGGCGCTGGCCATCATCACCGGCGAGGTCTACCGCCACCTGGCACTGGAAAATCAACGCCATGCGTTCGAGGAACTGGTTCATATCAAAGTCGACGATGTGCTCAACAAAGTTATCAAAAAAACCGGCGAATTGGGACTGTCTGCGCAATCCAATCCTGGATTTCGCAAAGCGCTGCGTACAAACGATCCCCAGCTAATCCAGCAACAACTCAACCAGCAATTCCATCGCTTTTTCGTAACCATGAGCATTATCCGCCTGGAAAAACTTATTGCTTTTAATTTGGATTTTGATGTCACCGGTTATTCCTCGGAAGGCTCGCAACGACTGGTCCCCACCAGCGCCCCGTGTCCCGATCTACTGGACCAGGCGAAACAACGCAAGGGCCCGAAACGGTTAAAAATAATGTCCCGATTGTGCACGGCGCGCGGCCTGCCCGTGGTTGCGGTCCTGGTTCCCATTGGCGGTATTCATCTTGAAGGCTATTTGCTGGTGGCGGTGGACCCGACATTGAATTTCAGCTACGCCGAAAAAGACTTGAACATGCCGGTTACGATCAAGAATGCAGACGGGCACGTTCTCTTCGAATCCAAAAACTGGCCGGACCGTAGCACGGAACGCAATATTATTATTGCAAATGACATTTTAAATGATGCCCAGGGTAACCCGGTATATCGACTGGATTTCGCCTCAGACGTAGGTGACTTGTATCACAAACTTGGCAAAATGCGCCTGTTCATAATTGGCGCGGCGGCCCTGACAACATTTATCACCGCCTTATTATCACTTTACCTGTTGCAAAAAACCGCGCTGAATCCTCTCAGCGCGCTGACTCGCCAGCTCAACCTGGTACGCAAGGACAAGTCACATCTCGGCGAACGTGTCGCTGTAACCGGCAATGTTGAGTTTGTGGAACTGGCCGATGTATTCAATGAAATGAGCAGTGAGCTGAACGTGCTTTACAACACGCTGGAAAACATGGCGTTCACGGATTCATTAACGGGTCTACCCAACCGCGCCCGTTTTTACGAGCGCCTGGAACAGGCTATTAACCACACGCGTGTTCACGATACTTCCTTCTTTTTGCTAATGCTTGACCTTGATCGTTTCAAGTACATCAATGATACGCTGGGGCACCATATTGGCGATCAGTTGCTGCAGGAAGTGGGAAGCCGCCTGCAAAACGCGATGCGCTCTACCGATACCATCGCGCGCCTTGGCGGCGATGAGTTCGCGGCCATATTACCGCCGGCCGACGACAAACAGGCGGGCAATAAGGTTGCACAAAAAATTCTAAAGGCGCTGAACCACCCTATTATTGTCGGTCAACATAACCTTTCGATCAGCGCCAGTATCGGCCTGGTGCATTGCCCCGCCGACGGTAATGAGACTAACCAGTTAATGCAGCACGCCGACGTGGCCATGTATCATGCCAAGAAAAACCGGCGTGGTTATACGTTTTATGATTCCAACCTGGATCGTCATAGTATTATCCAGTTGAGCCTGGAAACGGATTTGTATGAAGCCATGAACAATGGCGATCTGCAGCTTTTTTACCAACCGAAAATCGATCTCAAGACCGGCTCTACCGTTGCGGTTGAAGCGCTGTTGCGCTGGAACCACCCCAAGCGAGGTGACATTCCTCCGGAAGAATTTATTCCACTGGCGGAGCATTCCGGGCTTATCCATCCACTGACGCGCTGGGCGATCGAAACCGCCTTAATCCAGTGCGCGAAATGGCATGAAAACGAATTGAAAATTGCCATGGCCGTTAATCTGTCCGCGCGCAGTCTGGAAGACACCAGCATCCTCGATACCGTACGCGCCAGTTTGCGGACCTCGGGACTGGACCCGTCATACCTGTCAGTGGAACTCACGGAAAGCACGATTATGACTGACGCGCACATCGCAATGGATATGCTGACCAAGCTGCACGAAATGGGTATAAAAATCGGCGTGGATGATTTTGGCACCGGCTATTCTTCGTTGGCCTATCTGAAAAAATTGCCGGTAACCGAATTAAAGATCGACAAATCGTTTGTTATCGACATGAACCAGGATGCCAGTGACGAAGTCATTGTGCATTCAACCATTGATCTCGGCCACAACATGGGACTCGCCGTTACGGCCGAAGGCGTGGAAAATGAAGAGACCCTCGAAAAACTGGTTAAACTGGGCTGCAATATGGCGCAAGGACATTACATGTGCGAACCCTGTAACGCGGAAAACCTCACCAAATGGTTCTTCAAATCCAAATGGGGCTTGCGTGCCAGCATCAACAACCGCGTTGGGTAAGCTGCAATAAAGGAACAAACCGCATCAACCCTCAACACCCGACGCAACCCCCACCCTCGTAGGATGCGGTGCAGGAACGAACCGCATCAACCCACGTATTCCTCTCTTTGACCCTACATCACCATCTATTGGCTTTCCTTCTACGACTCTGCTTCGAGCTGCATCCACAAACACTCGCCATTACTGGCATCCTTGATGGCCTGCAAGCGTTGCTTGTGTGCGGCACTTTCCTGCTCATCGGCTTTGATCACCGCCAAGGGCGGACGATCCGCCGGCAAGCGCCGGATGGATTGTACGGCATGGTCTTCACTTTCATTGCCCTGTTGGCCCAGCGACAACGTCACCTGGCCGCCGGTCATGCGCAGATAAACATCCGCCAGTATCTCCGCGTCCAGCAATGCGCCGTGCAACTCCCGGTGCGCGTTTTCAACGTCGTAGCGTTTACATAATGCATCCAGATTGTTTTTCTGCCCCGGATGTAACTTGCGCGCCATAGCCAACGTATCGATAACCGAACAGATTTTATCAACCGGTTGGTGCTTGCGGCCCAGCAGATTGAATTCGTGATTGATAAAACCTACATCAAAAGGCGCGTTATGGATAATCAGTTCCGCGCCGTCGATAAATTGAATAAAATCTTCGGCAATGTCTTCAAACAACGGCTTGTTAGCCAGAAACTCGTTACTGATACCGTGCACTTCGATAGCACCGTCTTCCACTTCCCGGTCAGGATTAATGTATTGATGATAATGATTACCGGTAAGTTGCCGGTTAACGAGTTCCACGCAACCGATTTCTATAATACGGTGACCCTGGCTTGGTTCCAGGCCCGTGGTTTCCGTATCCAGCACGATTTGTCTCATAAGCCACCCTTGTTTGCTTGTTAATTCGTTTTACCTAACTTGATTGGGAAAACTTGACGCTTGTTAAGCATCCCATCAATAGACTGGTTCACTAGATTCCGGCATTCGCCGGAATGACGAAATAAATATTTATCACATCGTCCCACAGTATATTTTAGTCTCGTTTCCACGTTCCACGTGGGAACGCCTAACGCTTGCCCAGCATTTCATCAATAGCTTTGTTCACTAACTAGCCCGCCTGTCAGTCTCGTTCCCACGTTCTACGTGGGAACACCTAACGCTTACTCAGCATTTCATCGATAGCCTTGTTCGCCAACTGGTCCGCCTGTTCATTTTCCGGGTGGCCGGCATGGCCTTTCACCCAATGCCAGTCAATCTCATGGGGCTGCCGTGCCTTGTCCAGACGCCGCCACAATTCGGCATTCTTCACCGGTGTTTTGGCCGCGGTTTTCCAGCCACGCTTTTTCCAGTTGTCAATCCACTGTGATATACCGTCGCGCACGTATTTGGAATCCGTTGTCAACGATACTTTGCAGGAGCGTTTCAACGTTTCCAGGGCGACAATAGCAGCCATTAGCTCCATGCGGTTGTTGGTGGTATCGGCTTCCGCGCCATATAAGGTTTTTTCCGTACCGTTAAAACGCAGCACTACGCCCCACCCGCCGGGGCCGGGATTTCCCCGGCAAGCGCCATCGGTAAATATTTCCACGATGTTATTGTTACTTTTACTGGTCATCCTGCTTTCCTGTTTGCCGGTTGTGAATGGTCGACGAGTTCCCTGCCAGTTCCGGCGACACGAGCCGGCTGCGCCGTGGCCGCCAGCGAGGTTTGATGGGTGTTAACGTAGCCACGCGTTTCTTGGCGACAATGCAATACGCCCCACTGAAAAACGGCCAAAAACGTTTACCCCAACGCTCCATGAACTGCAGCCGGTTCATGATACGCTTGTTGGACAGGGGTGGCCGGTAAAAATAACCATGCACTTGCTCGATATCGAAACCCAGCAGTTGTAACCAGTCCTTTAAGCGCGTCAGGCGGATAAAGCGCCCACACCAGGGCGGTTTACCCCGCCAGCTCAAAATCCAACGCCCCCACATCCAGTATCCCCAGGGGTTAAAGCCGAGAATTACAACATGGCCTTCCGGTATCAAGGTGCGGTCGGCTTCACGTAACACCTGATGGGGTTGCTCGGTGAATTCCAGGGTATGGGACAACAACAAAACATCGAGGCTATCGGATGCTACGGGTAAATGTTCCGAAGCGCCACGCAAATAACGAATCCGCCGGTTAACAGTGGAGTCTCGCAACTTATCCAGGCTGGGCGGGCGATCAACGTCCATGATAAATTGATTGGGTATTTTGCTCCCCGCCAGGCAATCACTGGCATAGGAAACACCTAACTGCAGCAAGTGGTAGCCGAATAAGGTCGGCAGTATTTCATCAAGCAAGCCGATCTCCTGCTCTGCCAGCCAGGCGCCCGGCAGACGCTCGTACCAATCGCGCAATTGCTCCCGGATTTTGTCCGGGTCATCGCAGCGCATCCACTTAAATTCTTTACGGCGAAAAAGTGCCATTTATGTGTATTGGTCCCCGTTTTTAATGAATTTCCGTGCTAGTGTGCCGTTATATGAATTTATGTGTAGAGCTTGGAGTGTTATCACTGATCGGATATTACCTAATGTAAAGTCTTAACACCCTGATACGCAAATACTTTTTAACACTATTTAGCGACATAGCCGTAACTCGCGACAGGATTTAGCAGTGCCCATCTTGCCATAAATTTATTTATGCTGGGATGGCAATTTAGATTGTTATAGAATTCCTTAAGTAGGTAACAAAAACGGTATGCTAACGGTGTCGTCCAACTCACTGAATCTCAAACAAATAAGGGGGCTGTACCCTTATCCGCAATGCTTGATTACGCCCGTAATCATTCTATTACTGGTTGTTATTTCAGCAATTCCTCGTGGTGAAGAATTAAGCAATTATCTATTCACCGGCAAGCTGAAGATTTTCCAGACGAACAGTAGAGGCGCCGCAATTGATGACACTGACGACCAGCAAGTTATCAGCGTCAGCACCAACGATGTTGAAGAAGCTCCTTCAAAGTCTACCGTTGATGCATTACTGGAACGCACCCGCGAATTATTGGGCATTAAAGATGATCCATCACTGGACTTGTGGAAAAGACTGCGCGACGGTTTCGATTTGTCCGGCTATGAACATCCGCGCGTTGATGCCCAACTGAATTGGTACATCAAAAACCAGCGCTATCTCGACCGGGTTACCGCCCGGGCTCTTCCTTACCTGTATTATATCCTGCGGGAAGTACAAGACCGTGGCATGCCCGCGGAAATTGCCCTGTTACCCGTGGTGGAAAGCGCCTTCCAGCCATTTGCATTTTCCTCCGGGCGGGCTGCCGGTATCTGGCAATTTATCCCCGCCACCGGCAAACGCTACGGACTGAAACTGAACTGGTGGTACGATGGCCGCCGCGACGTTTACGCATCCACCAAGGCGGCACTGGATTACCTGGAATACCTGAACAAGTTATTTAAAGGCGATTGGTTACTGGCGCTGGCGGCGTACAACTCCGGCGAAGGAACCGTTGGCCGGGCCATAAGACGCGCTGCCAAAGAGGGCAAGCCCATTAACTTCTGGGCCCTGGATCTGCCAAAGGAAACCCGCGATTATGTGCCCCGGTTACTGGCGATCGCCGCACTGGTGGCCGATCCGGAATATTACCACGTCAAGCTTAATCCTATCCCCTACACACCTTATTTTCGTAAAGTGGATACCAAAGGCCAAATTGACCTGGCCAAAGCCGCCGAACTGGCGGACATCAGTATCGAGGAACTGTATCGCCTGAACCCGGCTTTTAACCGCTGGGCCACGCCTCCCAAGGGACCGAACTACCTGCTGGTGCCCATCGAAAATGCCAGCCTGTTTAAGCAAAACCTGGCGGAATATAAACCAGACGAACGTATCCGCTGGAAACGGCACGTGGTGAAAAGCAACGAATCGCTGCACACCATTGCCAGTAGTAACGATACCACCATTGATATCCTCAAACGCATCAACAAACTGGAAAGCGCCAAAATCGCCAGCGGTAAAAGCCTGGTTATTCCAGTGGCACCCAAGGGCTTGACGCGCTACCTCGCCTCACTGGATAAAAAACACGTTGATGCCAATATCACCAGCAATCCCCGGCAAAAGATCAGCCACACCGTAGCCTCCGGCGATAGCCTGTGGGGGATTTCTCAGGAATACAACGTGAGCATGTCCAAGTTGGCGAAATGGAATCACATGGACCAGGATGACGTGCTCATTGCGGGCCGAAAACTGGTGATCTGGACCAACGACGGGTTGCAGGACAACGACCTCATGGATGCCCTGATTCCCACCACTTTCGCCGAACCGCCGCGCCGTTCCATTACCCGCCGGGTGAAATACCGCGTACGCCGGGGCGATTCACTGGCGATAATTTCGCAACGATTCAAAGTCTCCGTGCCGCAATTACTGAGCTGGAATGACAATATCCAGCAGGACGAATTCCTGCGGCCGGGCCAACCCATCACCTTGTTCGTCGACGTCACCCGTCAATCCGATAATATCTAAACCGTTTTAACTATCGTTGTTACCTATACTCTTTCCTCCAGCCTGTTTATAATTAGCCGTTTTTGGAACCGGTATTGCAGGGAATCAAGGGGGACACCGGTTTATTCTGTACACTTCATAACCAATTTGAAGTCATCCAACGCTCGTAAAAATGATGATGCGGCCACAGAAAAAACAACCGGTCTCTAAAACGATAACGTTTGTAATCATGCTACCTGACATTGAGTAAACACGATTTAACGCCACGGCTTCACGATCAACAATCCATCGAGGGACACACGCCGCTTCTCTACCCTGTTGGGAAGGGTTCGCTTTTCCTTGTTTACGGTTTGCTGGTAAATCTGTTGCTTTGTTTCAGCGCTGCAGCAAGCAACGCGTTGCCTACCTTTAACAGCATCGATCAATGGTCGTTGCAGTACCATCCCGCGTTTGAAAATAACAATACTACCGCTAATAACGGCGATGCGCCGGCGCACGGCGTACGTTCACTGGACTATTACGAAGAACAATTGCAACGGGCGAACAACCCCGTTACGACACCGGACTTCGAGGGACTGCTGTCAGATTCTAAATATTTTGTCTATTACCAGATAGGCGCGCTCGCCGTTATTTATTTCCTGCCCGAAAATATATCCGGCTGGTCCGACGAGCAAAAACACAAGAACCGCTTTGAAGCCTACAAAGAAAACGTTGGCCGCGTAGTCTGGGATAAAGATCTTGCCACGATTAACTACATAGGCCACCCCTACTTTGGCGCCACTTATTATGTGCGCGCCATCGAACGTGGCTACGATCCCGAATCCGCTTTTGTCTACGCCGCGACCCTGTCAACCATCTATGAGTTCGGCATCGAAGCGCTGTTCGAAGAACCCTCCATCCAGGACATGTTTGTCACCCCCATCATGGGCAGTATCCTCGGCTACTTCTTTACCAACGCCCGCAATAACATCCGGGCCCGAGGCGCGGCGCGCGGGCATTTTACAGGTTGGGAGAGGTTTATGCTGGGCTTCACCGATCCGTTGGGCTGGATCAATTCCAAAACCGACAAACTCTTCAGCAAAGACGTTGACGTCGCCCTGGTGCCGGGATTCAGACTACCGCCCCAATCTTTTCGGCTGGATGGCAAACCCGATTACAGCGTGCGCCCGCCGTCCGTCGCGTGGGGCCTGCAACTGATCGTTAAATGGTAAAGGCCAAAGACTTAGCTTCAATGTTGATATTGATATAATATCTCTAACCGATCACCAATGAAATGCGCGTAGCAAAATTACAACAACACTTACACCGCATCACTTTTATTTGCACCTCGCTATTCGCACTACACCTCTATACCCCTGCCGCGACGGCACAGGATATGTTACCCATTGCCACGCGTCACCTGAACCCTTTTATTCTGCCCTACAGCAGCGCCGCGGCATTGCCGGCAGCTGCCGCCACTATGCCGACCGGGGAGTCCGCTACCAGCGTCAGGCTGTTCATGGCTAACAACTCCTTCTCACTCGACAGGGGCTCGGAACAAATCATCCTCGACGGGGAAAGCTATGTCACCGACATCCGCTTTCGTTATGGATACAACGAGCGCATCGAACTGTCCGCCAGCCTCCCCCTCATCTACCACAGCAATGGCTATTTCGATAACGCCATTGAAAAATGGCACGACTGGCTGGGCCTGACCAACGACCGCCGCGACGACTTCCCCAGCAACCACTTGTTGTACCAATACAAAAAGAACGGCGTAACACAATATGAAATGACCGACTCAGAAG
>JASFOJ010000132.1:0-13950 GCA_050116575.1 Gammaproteobacteria bacterium
ATGTGGTGGTTTTGCCATGCCGATTCGTGAAAACAAGGCGCAGGAAATCTACATCGTTGTCTCTGGTGAGATGATGGCTATGTATGCTGCCAACAATATCTCCAAGGGTATCGTGAAGTATGCGAACTCTGGTGGTGTGCGTCTGGCTGGTCTGATCTGTAACTCTCGTAACACCGACCGGGAAGATGAGCTGATCGAAGCGCTGGCTGAAAAGCTTGGCACTACCATGATCCACTTTATTCCTCGCGATAACGCTGTACAACGTGCTGAAATCCGCCGTATGACGGTCATTGAGTATGATCCAACTGCCAAGCAGGCCGATGAGTACCGTGCATTGGCAACCAAGGTTTGTGACAACACTAATCTGACCATTCCTACTCCGGTTACCATGGATGAGCTCGAAGAGCTGTTGATGGAATTCGGCATTATGGAAGAAGAAGACGAAAGTATCGTGGGTCAAACTGCCGCTGCTGAAGGCGCTACTGCATAAACCTGCGCTAGGTTTCTGTAGATGAAAAGGGGGCGGGTCTGGCTGGCATTACACCCATAGGTAGTAGCCAGACTCGCCATTGATTCTTGTTAACCGTGCGTGCACAGATTAGTGTCGGCGAAAACAGGAGATGTAAAAATGAGTGTAATGACTCGAGAAGAGACCGAAGCGCTTATTCAGGAAGTGCTTGAGGTCTATCCGGAAGAAGCGAAAAAAGAACGTGCCAAGCACTTGGCCGTCAACGACCAGGCTGAAGAAAAATCCAACAAGTGTATTACCTCCAACAAAAAGTCTTTGCCTGGTGTAATGACGATTCGCGGATGTGCATACGCAGGTTCCAAAGGCGTGGTCTGGGGTCCGATCAAGGATATGATCCATATTTCGCACGGGCCGGTAGGTTGCGGCCAATACTCCCGCGCCGGCCGTCGTAACTACTACATCGGTACGACTGGTGTAAACACTTTCGTCACTATGAACTTTACGACGGATTTCCAGGAGAAGGACATCGTATTTGGCGGTGACAAAAAGCTGGATAAAACTATCAACGAAATTGACCAACTGTTCCCGTTGAATAAAGGGGTCAGTATCCAATCTGAGTGTCCCATTGGCCTGATCGGTGATGACATCGAAGCCGTTGCCAAAAAGACCAGCAAGGAAATTGAAAAACCCGTGGTTCCCGTTCGTTGTGAAGGATTCCGTGGTGTTTCCCAGTCCCTGGGTCATCATATCGCCAACGACTCAATCCGTGACTGGGTCCTGGATGCGCGGGATGAAGATAACTCCTTCGACACCACCCCTTATGACGTATCGATCATCGGTGACTACAACATCGGTGGTGACGCCTGGGCTTCCCGTACGTTGCTGGAGGAAATGGGTTTACGTGTCGTAGCTCAATGGTCTGGTGACGGTACTTTGTCCGAAATCGAATTGACACCTAAGGTGAAGCTCAACCTGGTTCACTGTTACCGTTCCATGAACTATATCTCCCGTCACATGGAAGAGAAATACGGTATACCCTGGATGGAGTATAACTTCTTTGGTCCCACCAAGATCGAAGAAAGCCTGCGCAAGATTGCCGCTCACTTTGATGACAAAATCAAAGAAGGCGCGGAACGCGTTATTGCCAAGTACAAAGCCGAGTATGAGTCGGTGATTGCGAAATACCGTCCCCGCCTGGAAGGCAAGAAAGTCATGCTGTTTATCGGTGGTTTGCGTCCCCGTCACACCATTGGTGCTTATGAAGACCTGGGTATGGAAGTAGTTGGTACCGGTTACGAGTTTGGCCATAACGACGACTATGATCGTACGATCCCGGAAATGGGTAACGCCACATTGTTGTATGACGATGTAACCGGCTACGAATTCGAAGAGTTCGTGAAAGCCATTAAGCCAGACCTGATCGGTTCCGGAATCAAGGAAAAGTACATCTTCCAGAAGATGGGTATTCCTTTCCGGCAAATGCACTCCTGGGACTACTCAGGACCGTATCACGGTTACGACGGGTTTGCCATCTTCGCTCGCGACATGGATATGACGCTCAACAACCCCTGTTGGGGTGCCATTGAAGCGCCGTGGAAGAAGAAAGCCGCCGACGAAGGTGCGGAAAAAGTTGCTGCCGGAGCCTAAGCAGTTCAAAGGGTTTTAGGTTGCACCTCAATTCGCAGTATTGGCAGCCTAAAACCCTGGTTATGCCCATTGCTGTAATCGGGACGGAGCTTTCGCAAACCGGAACAATAAGGAAGCAATATTTTATTAACATTAAGCCCATAGGCCGTTAGTTCACAGATTAGTGGCGCGGTAGGAGGTTAAAATGAGTCAATCAGTAGACAATATCAAGCCCAGTTATCCGTTGTTTCGCGACGATGACTATAAAGAAAACCTGGCAGCTAAAAAATCCAGTTATGAAGAGTGTCATCCAAAAGAAAAGATCGATGAGGTCTTTGAATGGACTACAACGGAAGAGTATAAGGAGCTGAATTTTCAGCGCGAAGCGGTAACGATTAATCCGGCAAAAGCCTGTCAGCCACTGGGAGCTGTACTGTGTGCCTTAGGATTCGAGGAAACGATGCCATATGTACATGGTAGCCAGGGATGTGTGGCTTATTTCCGTACTTATTTCAACCGTCATTTTAAAGAGCCTGTTTCCTGTGTATCCGATTCCATGACAGAAGATGCCGCGGTATTCGGTGGTCAGAAAAACATGTTTGCCGGCCTGGAAAACGCCAAGGCACTGTACAAGCCGAAAATGATTGCAGTTTCCACGACCTGTATGGCGGAAGTTATTGGTGATGACTTGAACGCATTTATCGGTAACGCCAAAAAAGACGGCCGGGTTCCGGAAGATTATCCAACACCGTTCGCACACACGCCCAGCTTTGTGGGCAGCCACGTGACTGGTTGGGATAATATGTTTGAAGGCATTGCCCGCTACTTCACCTTGAATGACATGGAAAGCAAAGAAGTTGGCAGCAACGGTAAAATTAATATCGTGCCCGGCTTTGAAACCTATCTGGGTAATTTTCGGGTTATCAAGCGCATGCTGGAAGAGATGGGCGTAGGCTACACCATGTTGTCTGACCCAACTGAAGTGCTGGATACACCCGCAGATGGTACTTTCCGCATGTATTCCGGTGGTACAACCATTGATGAAGTAAAAGACGCGCCAAATGCTAAAGATACGTTGTTCCTGCAACCCTGGCAGTCCGACAAGTCCATGAAGTTCGCCAAGAACACCTGGAAGCATGAAGCGCCAAAAATGAAGATTCCCATGGGCCTGGAATGGACCGATGAGTTTCTGATGAAAGTCTCCGAGATCACGGGTCAACCCATACCTGAATCTTTGGAAAAAGAGCGCGGCCGCCTGGTGGACATGATGACCGACTCACACACCTGGATGCATGGCAAGAAATTCGCCTTGTGGGGTGATGGCGATTTCGTCATGGGTATGACCAAATTCCTGTTGGAAATGGGCGCAGAGCCTACTCACATTCTGTGCAACCACGCCAACAAGCGCTGGCGCAAAGAAATGGTCAAAATCCTGGAAGCGTCTCCGTATGGCGCCAACAGTGAAGTGCATATTGGGAAAGACCTGTGGCATATGCGCTCGCTGGTATTTACCAACAAGCCGGATTTCATGATTGGTAACTCCTACGGTAAGTTCATCCAACGTGACACCATTACCAAGGGCAAAGAGCATGAAGTGCCACTGATCCGGATCGGTTTCCCGATCTTCGATCGGCACCACCTGCATCGCGACACCACTTTAGGTTACGAAGGTGCAATGCATGTTCTGAAAACCATTGTTAACGCTATATTGGATCGGTTAGACGAAGATACTCGCGGTATGGGTACCACCGACTATAACTACGATTTAATTCGCTAATGGCCGTGCGGGAAGGCAGGCAACCAAATTGAATTACCTGTCTTCCCGATTTTTAACCATTTGTTAAAGGTATAACCGATGCCTAAAGTAATGATACGTAAAGATGAATCCGGCGCTATGACGTTGTACGTTGCGAAAAAGGACCTGGAGGAAACCGTGGTCTCGATCGAGTACGAAGGGCCGGAAAAATGGGGTGGAGAAGTGGAACTGGCCGACGGTTCCAAATATTTCCTGGACCCTGTGGAGCAGATGCCGAAGTTACCGATAACGCTCCGCGCAAAAAGATTGTAGAAGCTTACGCTTGCAGATTCGTATGGAGGATTGATCATGGCTTTATATATTGTTGATGCGGAATGCATATCCTGTGGTGATTGCGAACCGGTATGTCCGACCCAGTCAATCACTGAAGGAAAAATTGTTTTCGAAATAGACGCCAAAACCTGTACAGAGTGCGAGGGCGACCACGATGAACCGCAATGCGTGGATATCTGCCCGGTGGACAATTGTATTTTGCCATTAGCATCATAGGGTTATTGTTATGAGTGCACAAAGCATATCAAGAGAAGTGGCGTTGCGTATCGGGCTTGCCGCGCGAGTGCTGCCAGGCGTTGACGCACGTCAACTGATGGAAGTGCTGAACGAACGATTGGGTTTTCCCTTGGGCGAAGCGCGGCTGTCCAAAATTACGGTGACCGACCTTAAAACCGGTTTGGCCAGCCTTGACGGTGAAGAAGATTCCGAAGACACGGGTATCGGGATGGAATACCTGAAGCTGGCGGTGCGTTATCTCTGGGGCGAAGAAGGTATAGAACCTGATTTGCCGGAGATACACTCCTACCAGGATGGCGACATGCCCGGTTCCATCCGCGTGGCCATTGGTTCCAATGGCGCCGAGGAAATCGACGGCCACTATGGTTCTTGCCCGCGTTTTCTTGTCTACCAGGTGTCTCCGGATGAAGTCCGGCTGGTGGATATACGGTCTACCCAGGGCGCGGACGAAGCGGACGACAAAAACGCATTCCGTGCCGAGCTGATTTGTGACTGCCATGTTATGTATGTTCAGTCTATTGGTGGGCCTGCCGCGGCAAAAGTTGTCAGGGCCGGTATCTACCCCATGAAAATACCGGAGGCGGGTAAAGCTCCCGGCGTGTTAGCCAAACTGCAGACTGTGATGGCCGGTACCCCGCCGCCGTGGTTGGCAAAAATTATTGGTATTCCGGCGGAAAAGCGTACCAAGTTTACCGCGGAGGCCTAATCGGGAGATAAAATGGTTACTGTAGAGAATGCTCAGACAATCGCTGACGAAGTTAAGCAGCGCGGCCTTGACTACGACACCGTGTCAGCACTTCGTCAGTCTTATCCGGACATCCATTTTACCTACTGCATGGATGACGACATTTCCAACGGTAAGCCTGTATTCGAGGCCGAAGCGTTTAATGTCTATCTGATTGATGGAAGAGAGCACTGTTTGTGTTTAACCAATGACTTCGATGTAGCTACCGGTATCGTGCTTGCTGAAGTCATCAAGGATGACGACTAAATTTAGTACTGCCGTAGGGTGGCGTTATGAGGCTGTGAAAGTCTCCACTGTAGGGTGCTGCTGTACCCAACGGGCATAAAATACACGAAGCGCACCATGTGCGGGTTCGTAACCACTTGATTGTCGCGGTTCGCATTACTTTTATGCCCTTGGGGTGCACCGCAACCTTCAGGTAAAGGCTTTTTGTGTTTTCGTTCGTATACTTTCACATTCTCTATACGCAAGTTAAACCGCACAAACTTAAAGGTAAGAAGATTTACACATGACAATTGCCTTACCAAAAACGAAAACCATAGACAGCTTGTCATGCCGGCAATGCCGGTTTCATGCAACCCATAAACAAAACGGTCGCTGTAAGCCTGGTGATGCTTGTGTATTAATCGAAAGCGGACGTCAGATTGACCGGTTTTTCCGTTTCAGTCCGGAATACGCGGAAGAATACGTAACAGACCCGTTTTGGGAGCGCCGTGCTATTGCCGCGCGTTATGTTTCGCAGAAAACCCTCGTCAAATTGATGGATGATCCGGATGAAGTCGTGCGGCGTGCCGTTGCCTATCGTATTCCCATCGATGAACTGGGCAAAATGCTGCAAGACCCGGACAGGGAAGTCCGTATTACGGTGGCTGACCGGCTGCCACTGGACGAGCTGGAAGCCATGGCTGCCGATCCAGACTATGGCGTACGGTTGTACGTTGCACGGCGATTAAGCCCCGGGCGTCTGTTTCGCATGATAACTGATCCGGATCGTAATGTACGCAAAATTGTCGCCGAACGATTGCCAACCGTCAGCCTGGGGATAATGGCTGCCGATCCCGAACCGGAAGTTCGCAGGGTGGTGGCGGAAAGAATGAATCCGGAAGACGCTGTCAGTTTGTTGCAGGACTCGGATTGGAGCGTGCGATTTGCCGCGGCCATGAATGTGCCTGTTGAGTCACTAAAATCTATAGTAAACGATCCAGATCCAGAGGTCAGGGACATGGTTCAACAACGACTGGCCAATAAAACGAAAGCGAGTTAGGAGTAATTCATGAAAACATCCGAAATTATCCATAAACAAGTGATAGAAAACCCGGTACTTATTTACATGAAAGGTACACCCCAAATGCCGCAATGCGGATTTTCCGGCAATGCCGTCAAAGCATTAGACAGTACCGGGCTGCCGTATGCCTATGTAAATGTGCTGGAAAACGACCGGATATTCCAGGCGCTGCCGGAATACGCGGATTGGCCCACCTTCCCGCAAATCTTTATCGGTGGCGAACTGGTTGGTGGCGGTGACAACGTCATTGAGATGTTGAAGGATGGCTCGCTCAAGCCGTTAATGGAACAGGCTATTAACATAGCCGGTGCCAATAACACTGCCGAGGCTGCGCAATGAATGCGGACGACGTCAGGCAACTGCTTCTCGCCAGCTTTCCGGATGCTGTTATCAACGTAACCGGTGAAGATGCCAATTTTTCCGTCGATGTTGTAAGCCCTGATTTTGAGAATGTCAGCAGGCTCAACCGGCAAAAGAAAATACTAGCGTGTGTAAAAGACCAGATAACGGCGGGAGATATTCATGCATTCGTTATTCAGGCCTTTACCCAGGACGAGTGGGACCGTAACGCCAACAAACTAAACGTGCTTTGATGCATCGAAGACCCGTAGGGTGGGCAATGCCCACCCTACGGGAGAGCTGTGCAACGTTTTTGTAGGGTGGGCACTGCCCACCTTATAGTTTGTAGGGTGGGCACCGCCCACCTTATAGGTGTGTAACAGTTCGTAGGGTGGGCACTGCCCACCTTATAGGTGTGCAACAGCCTGTAGGTTGTGGTGCACCCTAAGGGCATAAAAGCCAAGCGAACCGTAACAATTAAGAGGATACGAAACAAACCATGGTGCGCTTCGTGTATTTTATGCCCGTTGGGTACAGCAGCACCCTACAACGGATACTTTCACGGTTTGTAGGGTAGGCATTGCCCACCGGCTAACAGAAACAGAGCAGCAAAAGGAGTAAACACTATGGCTAACGCAGCCCAAGTTGATTTAGATGACGCTGATTTGGAAATCGATAGCAAAAAATTGACCTGGAAAGAGTTCAAGGACATGTGTGAGCAAAGTGGTATATCCGACAATGACATTGTCGACGATATAGATATCTCCTGGGGCAAAAGAGAGTATTTCAAATGTGAGAAAGATGAGGTTTTTGGCTGGAAAATCTCACTGGTTTCCATTTAACCACTCTCTATTCCGATATTAGTGAAAATGTAGCATCCACCGGCACACATTGATCCTGGGGAACCGCAATGAAGTTACAGATTGAACGACCCTACGTTGATGCCATGGTCGAGCAATTCCCGAAGCTCGCCTCTTTGCAGGAACAGTTACGCTTCGGCAACAAGGCCGAGGTTGCTTTCAATCATCTTTCCAATACCGAACTGGCGTATTTGCGCAACCTCTATGAAGATGCCGGGCCCGATATGCAAAGCCACGCGGCACAAATTTCCACGCTGCAAACCGCATTAAACGACGACAGTGAAAGGTTCCAGGAGCATGACCTGGAGCGGCTGGTGCCGGCAATTATCCAGTTTTTAACAACCGATGCCATTCGAGGCTGGCTATTTCTTGCGAACACCGCCTGTAAACCCTTGCCTTACGTCATCACCCGCCTGGACTATACGCCGCCCGGGGAAGAAGAGGCAGGCCGCGTTTTACTGGAGTTGAAAGCCAATTCGCAGGGCAAAGTTGCCACTGAATCCCTGGTGATTCGCACCCGGGATATTGTCTATAAGACTGTTGCCGAAATATTTGCCACCAAACGCTTTTTAAAAGAAACCCCGGACCTTATCCGCTTATATGACGAATCCAGCGAACGTTACTTCGACTGGCGGGCCCGGTACGGCGAACAGTTTTCCGGAAGCGGAACCGGTTTTTATGCCGAAGATCCGACTGCCACCCATCGTGACCGGGATTGGGCACGCAAAAACGTCATTGTACTATCGTCACAGGGAGGCGACGCCCGTCTGGTAAACGATGAAGGCGTACTCAATGACCGTGTCCTGGGATTTGAAGGTTCAGGCGATATCCTGGCCAAATACCTGCGCAAGGCATCGAAAAGCGAACGCTATGACTATAAGATCGAGGCACAAGTGGAAGCGTCGCTCGCCAATATGCCCGAGGGGCTGTTTACCGAGCTCCCCGTGCACGGATTTATACTCATGTTCCACCTGGAGCTGCACCACCATTTATGGGTTCACGTGGATGACGTGACACCCTACGAATATCAGCCCGATCTTAAGCAGAAACTGGTGCTACCCCAGGAACAAACGGATCTCATCGACATCCTCACCGCAGAAATGGATGTATTGATGGATGACATCGTGCAAGGTAAATCCGGAGGTACCACGGTACTTTGTGCTGGGCCGGCCGGCGTGGGCAAAACCCTGACCGCGGAAGTCTATTCCGAAATAATCAAGCGTCCTTTATACAGGGTACATTCCGGACAACTGGGCTTGAATGTTACCGAGATGGAAACAGCCCTCAAGGATACATTAACCCGGGCGCAGCGTTGGGGCGCCATCATGCTAATCGACGAAGCCGATGTTTACATCAAGCGCCGGGACGACAATATCGCCGCCAATGCCGTCGTTGGCGTGTTTTTGCGCGTACTGGAATATTTCAACGGCTTGTTGTTCCTGACCACCAACCGGGTGGGCGATATTGACGAAGCGATTATTTCCCGCTGCATTGCCATGATCAAGTACCAGCCGCCTGACAACGATGACAGGGCCAAAATATGGAAAGTCATGACTGAGCAGTTTGAGCTGCAAATCAACGATGATGCCATAAAAGAGTTGGTAGAAGTATTCCCGGCAGCTACCGGTCGAGACATCAAGGGGTTAGCAAAACTGGTTGCCAAGTTCTGTCTGCAAAAACAAACACCCCCAACGCTGGACGTCTTTAAACGTTGCTCCATATTCAGGGGTATGGACCTGGGTTAAATGGCAATGGAAAGTAATGAAGTCGTAGCCTGGGCAAAGGGAAGGCTGTTTGAGCCCATCCATATCGATTGCGCAACGTCTTTGATGCTGAAGATTCTTGATGGCAAATGCAAGATGAATGAGTGTGAAAAAGAGGTAGTGGCGGTCATTTATGACGTGATCAAAGACGAACCGGGAAGACTCCTCGATCCTGCTTTACACCAGTTGATTGCATTGGCGCGATTGGAGCTCAACGAGCAGTTAATCGAAAAGGTTTACGAACAACGGCTTTACGCCGAGCAGATGATCTCAAGGCCGGTGATGAAAGCCTATAAAGCCATGCTGCGAGAGGAAGGCATTCTGGGCCAATAGACACAAATATTAAGGTCCATGTACACATTAAAATTGCAGACTGTAGCCCGGATGTAGCTATGCGAAATCCGGGAGTCAGGTTATCCAATGAAATTGATCGTCCTGGATTCCGCGGATGCTTCATCCAGGCTACAAACTGCGACCCGTAGCCCGGATGGCGCCGTGCGGAATCCGGGAGTCAAGTTATCCGATAAAATTGAGCATCCCTGGAGACCACGAAGTTCCATCCAGGCTACCAAAACATATTTTGTAAGCGATAAATTGCCATGAAATTCTATATGACGCCCGGTTCCTGCTCCACCGGCATTCATGTTCTGCTGGAAGAACTGGAAAAGGTCTTTGAAGTTTACATTATCAACCTGCCGGCGGGTGATCAATACAAGCCGGACTACATTGCAATTAATCCCAAATCCACAATCCCGACGCTAGTCCGCGATGATGGGCGACCATTAACAGAATTCCAGGCCATAGCCTACTGGCTGGCGCGCAGCAATCCAAAAGCCAAATTATTGCCGGACAACCTGGACGATGAAGTAAGGGTGTTGGAAACCATGGATTTCGTTGTTGGTACCATCCATATGCAAGGTTTCGCGCGTATTTTCAACGCGCCACAATTCACACCCAATAAGAAGGATCACCAGGCGGTAACAAACCAAGGGCAGGATATCGTGAACAATAGTTTTACGGTACTCAACGATCTGTTGAACGGGAAGGAGTATATAGCGGATCACTTTACCATCGCCGATGCGGCATTGTTTTATGTGGAATTCTGGGCGGACCGCGTTGATTTGCAATTACCTGAACACTGCCGTACCCATTACCAACGTATGCTAAAGCGGCCCGCGGTATACCAGGTTTTGAGAGAAGAGGGCTATCAAATAAAAGCCCCATCTATTGCAACCTAAAGCGGCGTTCGCGATTGGTTTTCTTTATAAGAATAAATTCTTCAATATAAAAACGATTGCGCACGCAAATGGAACACTGGAATTTATGGGTGCGCGATTATAGTGCGGTGAATGATAGGGAAGGCGATTGGTAACTAATTATATTATATGGACTTATCACGTTTTGTTGCCGTGGCATACAAGTTGCTCTACGTAAATATAGGTAAATTGCAGCAATGACTGGCGTGGTGCCAACAATCTCACTGACTTGCAGGATATACGTATTGCCTTCTCATGGTATCGAAGTTTGCGATATGTCGCTGCAAAAATCAAGTGGTCGGAGTTATTAATGCATTTGCAGTTAATATCAAAGGTGTTTTGATTCATCCTGTTCTTGTTAACCCAGCAACATAGAGGAACCGAGTATGCCAACTGTTGAAAAGCCTTTCCACCAAGAAGGTGACTTCCTTGTCGACTATGAAGAAAAAGTATTTGATGATGTTCAGGCAGAGCCTGGCGAGAAAGCGCTAGTGACCTTCCATACAGTTGCTTTCGAAGGTTCCATAGGCCTGGTCAATATGCTGCAAGCCAAGCGCCTGTTGCGCAAAGGGTTTGAAACCAAAGTATTGCTTTACGGACCGGGCGTGCAGTTGGGTATTCAACGAGGTTTCCCGACACTGGGTGCCGAGGCTTTTCCGGGGCATTTAGTGGTTAACAAACAAATACAGGCATTTATGGAAGAAGGTGGTGAAGTCTACGCCTGCCGGTTTGCGCTTCAGGCGCTCTATGGCCAGACGGAGAAAGCCCTAATCGAAGGCATCCGGCCCATTAATCCCCTGGATGTAATGGACCTTCAATTATTGATGCGCAAGGAAAATGCATTCATGGTGCACACCTGGACCATGTAAGTAGAAAAAGCAGTGTCAGTCCCGGTAGAACATTACATGTGAGCTGCCTATGAGCAATGTACGAGCCGCTGCCATCCAGTGTAGTCCGGTACTTTATTCTCGCGATGGAACAATAGACAAAGTCTGTCAATTGATCGAGGAGCTTGGTAAACAGGACGTTGAATTGGCTGTTTTTCCGGAAACCTTCGTCCCGTACTACCCGTACTTTTCGTTTGTGCAACCACCGTTTGCCATGGGCAAGGAACATCTCAAGCTGCTGGAAGAGTCGGTGGTGGTGCCTTCAGAGGATACGAAAAGGATAGGTGATGCAGCGGCGGCGGCCGGCATGGTGGTCGCCATTGGCGTGAACGAAAAAGACTGTGGCACGATCTATAACGCGCAATTGCTATTCGATGCCGACGGAACGCTGGTGCAACACCGGCGCAAGATCACACCCACTTACCACGAACGCATGATCTGGGGGCAGGGCGATGGCTCCGGCCTCGTTGCTGTTGATACCCGTGTGGCTCGCATTGGATCTCTGGCCTGCTGGGAGCACTATAACCCCCTGGCGCGATATGCACTGATGGCGGATCATGAACAAATTCATGTCAGCATGTTTCCCGGTTCGCTGGTGGGCGAGATTTTCGCCGAGCAGATTGAAGTCACTATTCGCCACCATGCGTTGGAGTCCGGATGTTTCGTGGTGAACTCCACGGCCTGGTTGTCACCGGCGCAGCAGCAGCAAATTGCAGATGATACCGGCGGGCCTGTTAAAGCCATATCCGGTGGTTGTTTTACTGCGATCGTCTCTCCCGAAGGCCGGTTGTTGGGTACACCTTTGCGTAGCGATAGCGGTGAAGGCGCTTGTATCGCGGATCTGGATTTGTCATTAATTGCCAAACGCAAACGCATGATGGACAGCGTCGGCCACTACAGCAGGCCGGAATTGTTAAGCCTCCTCATTGATCGCACTCCCACGTCACACACCCACAACATGCACGGTGTTCCCGCACAGGCGGGCGGCCAGAGCGAAGACAACAACGTAAACAACAACGGAGGTGACCCGTTGTACACCAATGGCCTGAAAGTTATTGCCGGAGAATCGTAAAGAGAATTGTAAATATGTCAGCCGCAAAAGACCAATCAACATTAACCAATATACAAACTATGGGTGTCCGCTGGGTTGATACCGATTCCCTTGGGCTGGCGCGTACCGGTGGTGCCGGCCCTTCCGACCACAAGGCACTAAGTTTTGAGCAACAAACTGTCATGGTGCCCGTGTTCAGCGCACAGGCCAGTGAGTCGCCCTACGAAGCCCAAACCTTGCCCGACGGCAAACGGGCAGCCATCCGTAAAAAAGGAGATCTGATTTGTGTTGCCGATCTGCCGGTGACGCCAAAATTTTATTCACGCACGACGGCCGACGGTATTCCGTACTGGAAGATCGCAACGCTGCACAGCAAGGATGTATTAGCGACCACCGTGCTGCAGGAATGCGTGCGTTATCGCAACCGGGCAACCTCCTGCCAGTTTTGCGCAATCGGTGAATCCTTGAAAGCCGGAAACACCATTGCCCATAAAACACCAGGCCAATTGGCCGAAGTCGCCAAAGCCGCGGTGGAGCTGGATAACGTTAAGCAGATGGTGATGACTACCGGTACCCCGAAAACCAATGACCGTGGTGCGGCGGTATTGTGTGAATCGGCGGCGGCGGTTACCGCAGCGGTGGATATACCGGTTCAGGCACAGTGCGAACCGCCGAAGGATAATTTCTGGTTTCAGCGCCTGTATGACAGCGGCGTCGTATCACTGGGCATGCATATGGAAGCGGTAACCGAAACAGTCCGCAAACACATTATGCCGGGTAAAGCCACCGTGCCATTGAGCCGTTATATGGAAGCCTATGCTGCCGCCGTCGACGTGTTTGGCCGTGGGCAGGTCAGTACCTATATCCTGGCGGGGCTTGGCGACAGCGAGCAAGACATTTTGGCCATGTGCCGTAAACTGGTGGAGATCGGTGTGTACCCGTTTGTCGTGCCGTTCGTGCCTATCGCCAATACCCCGTTAGCCCATCACCCCTTGCCGGATTCACGCATGATGCACCGGATCTTCAGTCACCTGGGCCCACTGCTCCACAAACATGGAATGACATCGGAAAACGTCAAAGCGGGTTGTGCCAAATGTGGCGCGTGTTCATCGCTAAAGAGTTACGAGAAGCCGACTTATGCCTAAGAGTAGTTTCGCCTTTGTGGAAGATACCTTTGACTCGTTTCGTTCCCATGACATTGTGGTGAAAGTGGCCGATGCTCCCTGGGAGCAAAATGCCTACTATAAACTACGCCAGCAGGTGTTTTCCAAGGAACAGAAAATCCTGCCGGACAACGAAAAAGACAGCCAGGATTTCCGCGCCGTGCCGATCGTAGCAGTGGC